>CANJXD010000622.1 GCA_947478535.1 Acetobacteraceae bacterium | reverse complement strand
CGACCTGATCGGCCAGCGTTACTCACGCCGTCAGACGCTGCGCGGCGGGCTGACCGCGATGACTACGGCGGTGTTCGGCGGCGTGCTGCTCGCCGGGTGCGATGACGAAGGCGATCTGCTCGGGCGTGACAACGTGACGGTGTCCACCGGGCAGAGCGCGGCGACCACGGCGGGCAAGACGGTGACGCTGCAAGGCACCGCCAGCGACACCGCGCAGAGCGTGGGTTGGACGCAGGTGAGCGGCCCCGCCGTGACGCTGGCCAACGCCAACACGCGCACCGCCAGCTTCACCGCGCCCGCGGTCAACGCCGCGACGCCGCTGGTTTTCCGTTTCACCGGCACCACCGGCGTGGGGGATACGGCCACCGCCGACACCACGGTCACCGTGTCGCCGGCGACGCTGGACTTCACCGCGGTGGCGAAGAACCGCAACGACCTCGTCACTGTGCCGGCCGGTTACACCGTAACGGTGCTGTATCGCCTGGGCGACCCGATCAACGCGAACACCCCGGCCTATGCCAACAACGGCACCGACACCAATTTCGGTGCGCGCGCCGGCGATCACCATGACGGGATGAGCTTCTTCGGCCTCGCCGCTACCGGCGCGACCCGTGATCCGTCCGGCAGCACCCGCGGGCTGCTGGTGCTCAACCACGAGAACATCACCGAGAACTACCTGCACGTGAACGGCCCGACCACGGTAAACGGCGCACGTCCAGAAGCCGAGGTGATCAAGGAGATCGAGGCGCACGGCGTTTCGGTGATCGAGGTGACCCGTGGCGCTTCGGCATGGAGCTATGTCCAGGCCTCGGCGCTCAACCGCCGCATCACGCCGAACACGCCGATGGCGTTCACCGGCCCGGTGAAGGGTCATCCGATGATCCGCACCGCTTACTCGAAGGACGGCACGCAGGGCCGCGGCACGATCAACAATTGCGCCAACGGCACCATGCCCTGGGGTACTTACGCCACGGCCGAAGAGAATTGGGCTGGCTACTTTCGTCGTGATCGCGGCGACGCAGCAGTCCGCACGGCGGCCGGCAAGGCGAAAGAGAACACCAGCCTGGCGCGCTATGGCATCGGCGAAGGCCGCGCCGGCAGTTATGGGTGGACGACCGTGACGCCGTCGGACTCGTCAAGCACCGTGTTCCGCAAGTGGGATGCTACGGCCACGGCACAGGCCGCCGCCGATGGCACGGCCGATTTCCGCTACGAGCCGTTCCAGTACGGCTGGATCGTCGAGATCGATCCGTACAACGTCAACTCGGTGCCCCGTAAGCGCACCGCGCTGGGCCGCATGAACCACGAGGGCGTCGAGCCGGGCCGCATGATCGCCGGCGTGAAGCCCGCCTTCTACATGGGCGACGACGCGCAGAACGAATATATCTACAAGTTCGTGTCGAACACCGCTTGGTCGGCGGCAGACGCCAATGCCGCGGATCGCCTGGCGATCGGCGACAAGTATCTCGACGCCGGCACGTTGTATGCGGCGAAGATGAACGCTGACGGCACCGGCCAGTGGCTGCCGCTGGTGTTCAACCAGGGGCCGTTGACCAGCGCCAACGCGACCTATTCGTTCGCGGATCAGGCCGACGTGCTGATCAACTGCCGCATCGCCGCCGACCTGGTCGGCGCGACCCCGATGGATCGTCCGGAATGGACCGCGGTGAACCCGGCGAACGGTGAGATGTATTGCACACTCACCAACAATTCGTCGCGCCCCCCGGCACGTACCGACGCGGCGAACCCGCGCGCCTATGTCGATCCGCGCACCGATGGTCGTTCGAACAACGCCGGCAACGTCAACGGCCACGTCATCCGCTTGCGCGAGAATGGCGACACCACAGAGGCGACCGCCTTTACCTGGGACATCTATGCCTTCGGCGCGGGCAGCGACCTGAACAAGGACAACATCAACCTTTCTGGTCTGGACGACACCAACGACTTCTCAGCGCCGGATGGCATCTGGTTCAGCCTGCCGTCGAACGTCGCTGGTCAGGGTGCGAATCCATTGATGTGGCTGCAGACCGACGATGGCGCCTATACCGACGTCACCAACAACCAGATGCTGGCCGCGATCCCGGGCCGCGTCGGCGACGGCGGGACCAAAACGGTGAACAACAGCACTCCCGCCGGCACCAGCACGACCACGACGCGCGTGGGCAAGGCGCCGGGCGCGACGCTGAAGCGCTTCATGGTTGGGCCGAAGGAGTGCGAGATCACCGGCATCACCTCGACGCCGGACGGCAAGGCGCTGTTCGTGAACATCCAGCACCCCGGCGAAACCGGTGGTCCGGCCAACATCACGTCGAGCTGGCCGGCTTCGCAAACCGGCACGCCGGCAACTCCGAGCCGCCCGCGCTCGGCAACGATCGTGGTGACCCGCACCGACGGTGGTCTGGTCGGGATTTGAGGCTGGTAAGCTGAGGACATGGGAGCGCCCCTTCCGGATGCGGAAGGGGCGCTCTTCTTTTCTCGACCTCCCAAAGGGGAGGGGCGTTTTCGTCAGCGATCGGTGCGGATCGCGCCCGCCTCGCGCACGGCGGCTAGCGTCGGCCAGCCGTTTACCGCCATCAGCAGGTCCGCCTCGGCGAGAATGCACTTGAGAACATGCGCGCAGCCCTGCGCGCCGCCGAGCGCCAGGCCGTAGCTGTAGGGCCGGCCGATCCCGACCGCGTTCGCCCCCAATGCGATCGCCTTCACCACATCGGTGCCGGAGCGGATGCCGCTATCGAACAGCACCGGCACGCGCCCGTTCACCGCCTCCGCCACCGCAGGCAGCATGTCGATTGCGGCGATACCACCGTTCGCCTGGCGGCCGCCGTGGTTCGACACATAGATGCCGTCGGCGCCGCCGTCGATCGCGCGGCGGGCATCGTCGGGGTGGCAGATGCCTTTCAGCACGATCGGCAGCTTGGTGATCGATTTCAGCCACGGCAGGTCGTCCCAGGTGAGCACCTTGCCGAAGGTCGCGCCCCAGGTGCTGATGGCGGTGCGCAGGTCATCCTGCGGCGACTTGCCGCCGAGCATGGCGCGGAAGCGCGGATCGGTGAAATAGTTCTGGAGCACGTGGCCCCGCAGCTGCGGGAAGTTGGACGGGTTTAGATCACGCGGGCGCCAGCCGGTGACCCAGGTGTCGAGCGTGACGACGATTGCCTTGTAGCCAGCGGCCTCGGCGCGGCTGACGAGGCTTTCGGCGAGATCCTTGTCGCGCGGGGTGTAAAGCTGGAAGAAGGCGGGCGTGTCGCCGCAGGCGGCGTGCACGTCCTCGAGCGGATCGTTGGAGAGGGTGGAGGCGGTCAGCGGCACGCCGGTGGCGGCGGAAGCCTGCGCAGCGGCGATGTCGCCGTGCTGATCCTGCGACATCATGCCGGTGACGCCGATCGGAGCCATGAACACGGGCGACGGCAGGGTGAGGTCGAACAGCGTGG
>CANJXD010000621.1 GCA_947478535.1 Acetobacteraceae bacterium | reverse complement strand
ATAGGAGTATAGGCCAAAGGATAGGATAGTCAATATCCAATTTGAGCGGCGTCGCACGCTTGCCCGTCGCTACGAAGACGCTAGTTTCGCCCCATGAGTGTCACCGCGCCCTCCGCCGACCCACCGCCGCCGGGTGCAAGGCCCGAACCGCCGGCCGTGAGCATTGTCGAGCCGGCGCCGACGGCCGCGGAGGCAAGGCCGGCACCTGCCCCCGTCGCCGAGCCTGTCGCCGCACCGGCACCGGCCGCTGCAGTCGAAGCACCGCCGGTCGAAGCTGCGAGGCCGGAGCGCGAGACCAGCCGGCTGCGGCGTCTTTTCGTCGTCGGCGGCACGATTCTCGGCCTGTTCGTCGTCTACCAGATCATCGTCTATTTCGTGGCCTACACGGACGACGCCTATGTCCGGTCGGACCTCGTGGCCATCGCTTCCGAAGTAACGGGGCCGGTCCTGAAGGTGCATGTCGTCGACAACCAGGATGTCAAGAAGGGCGACAAGCTCTTCACCATCGATCCCGTGCCTTTTCAGCTCATCGTCAACCAGCGCCAGGCCGAAATCGACGAGCAAAAGGCGCTGGTGAAGGTGTCCCAGGAAGAGGTTTCCTCGTCCCAGGCGGCGCTGGCGGCGTCGACCTCAGCGCACACCTTCGCGCTGCAGGAGCAGGTTCGTTTCGCCGACCTGGCGAAGAGCCAGTATGCCCCGGTTGCCGACCTCGACAGGGCCAACAACGAACTGCGCCGTACGGCGGCTGAAATGAGGATCTCCGAGTTCGGAATCGAGAAGGCGCGCAACGGCATCGTGGCGCACCAGGCCTCGCTGAACCTCGCGCTGGCGCAGATGGCGACGGCACAATGGGCGCTCGGCAAGACCGAAGTGGTGGCGTCGGTCGACGGGGCGGTCACCAATCTCACGCTGCAGCCGGGCGATACGGCCAATGCCAACGTGCCGGTCATCGGCATCGTCGATGCCAGTGCCTGGCGCATCATGGCCAACTACAAGCAGGACTATATCCGCTCGTTCAAGATTGGCGATACCGCCTGGGTATGGCTCGACAGTCAGCCGTTCGTCTTTCACCGCGCGCGCATCGCCGGCATCGCGCGCGGCTTCAGCCGCGACGTCGGGCAGGACAAGCTGCTGCCCTATGTGGCGCCGACCACCGACTGGATTCGCCTGCAGCGGCGCATTCCCGTGACCATCACGCTGGTCGACCCGCCGGCCGGCTTCAAACTCTACATGGGCTCCGACGCCCGGACGATCATCTTTCCATGACGGGGATCTTCCCGTGAAGGCCCCACCGGCCAAGGAGTCGATCGTCCGCTCGGTGATATGCGATCTGGCCGAAGCCGGGCGTATGGTCGACGACGCGCTGCAGGGCTGGTGGAAGGAGCTGGGCGAACTGGGATCGGACCCGGCCCGCACGCGGCTCTGCCTGGTCGCGGCGCTGACGGTGCCGCTCGCCACCACGATGGCGCTGTGGCTAGAAGTCGAATCGGTGTGGTGGGCGGCGATCAGCGGCTACATGACGATCATGGCGTCGGGAGCGGCCTCGATCCGCAAGGGCATGATGCGCATGGCCGGCACGATCGGCGGCGCGGCGGTGGGCTTCTTCGTGGCGCGCTGGCTGCCCTACGATCATTTTGGCCTCAATCTGTTTCTCGCCGGGTCGACGATGCTGGGGGTGGTCGCCATGCAGGTCAGTCCGCACGGGCTCGCCTGGCTGTTCGGGACCATCACCTCGATCCTGGTGGTGCTCGAGGGGCTGAACAATCCGCTGCAGGTGCCTATCATCGCCTTCTACCGCATCTTCGAGGTCGGCATCGGCGTCACCGCCTCGGCCATCGTGGCCAACCTCCTCATGCATTGGCATGCCGACCCGCCGGCGCCGGTGCCGGGATGGCGCCATCTGCTGGGGCCGCAATGGCCGGTGATGCTGCACGGGATTCGCGCGGCGATCGCCGTCATCATCATGATGCAGGTCTGGATCCTGCTGGACCTGCCGCAGGTCGTCGAGATGGCGATCAGCATCGCGGTAGTGATGTCCGCGCCGGTGATTGGCGACGGCTCGCTCGGCACCCGCCGTGCCGTCGCCGAACGATCGCTGCACCGTATCCTCGGCTGCCTGCTGGGCGGCATTGGGGCACTTGGTGTGCTGGCGCTGGGCGTGACGTCGTTCCCGTGGTGGCTCGCCATGCTGGGCGGCAGCGTGTGGATTGGCATGCATATCCAGAACGGCAAGCACGGCGTCGGCTATCTCGGAACCCAGGCGGCGTTCGTGTTCATCGTGACGCTGATCCAGGGCCCGGCGCCGCCCGACAGCATCATGCCGGCCATCGACCGCTTCGCCGGTATCGCCGGCGGCATGGCGATCCTGCTGATCATTTCGCTGGTGCTGTGGCCCAACGAGACCGAGCGGAAGGTCGAGCGGGTGTCCTGAATTGCCGCTCAAGGTCATACGGACCGCGGGCCTCCGGCCCGCTTAAGATCATGAGGCGGGCCGGAAGAGCATGAGCGCTCCGGGCAAACAACGTGCTTCAACCCATGCAAATCGTGAAGAGGCGTCGCCGGCCAGCGCGCTTGTCCGGACCGGAAGGATCGCTAGTTTCCGCGCCATGACAGCGAACGCGCCGACCGGTGCCCCTCCGACGGCCCCTTCAACCGACCGCATCCTGCGCGCCGTCCTGGCCATCCTCTTCTCGGTCTCGTGCTTCTCGGTCCTCAACGCGATCTCCAAGACGTTGATGCAGCACTATCCGCCAGCTGAGGTCGTGTGGGCGCGCTACATCGTGGCCTTCGGCTTCATGCTGGCGCTGTTCCTGCCGAGAAGCGGCCTGAACCTCTTCCGCTGGCGCAATATTGGCAGCCAGATCATCCGCGGCCTGTTGCTGTTCACCTCGTCGCTCCTCTATTTTCATGGGCTGGTCCACATGCCGCTGGCAACGGCGGCATCGATCTCGCTCTGCTCGCCGCTGATCGTGACGGCGCTGTCGGCACGCTTCCTCGGCGAGCCGGTGGGGACCAAACGCTGGATCGCCGTCTGCATCGGCTTCGCGGGCGCCCTGATCGTGGTGCGGCCGGGCGCCGCCAATTTCAATTGGTACGCGCTCCTGATCGTGGCCAGCACCACCAGCAGCGCGCTCTATCAGCTCTTCTCGCGGCGCTACGGCCAGACCGAGCGGCCCGATGCCTCGGCCAACATGGCAACCATCGTCGGCACCGTGGCGGCGGCACCCTTCCTGCCTTTCGACTGGGTGACGCCGGTGCTGGGTTGGGACCTCGTCCTGTTTCTTGGCCTCGGCGCCATGGCCGCCATCGGCCACTACTTCCTCACCATCGCCTACAGCCAGGCGCCGGCCGCCGTGGTGGCGCCGTTCAACTACACGCAGCTCCTGGGAGCGGCGATCCTGGGCTACCTGGTGTTCGACAATATTCCCGACT
>CANJXD010000620.1 GCA_947478535.1 Acetobacteraceae bacterium | reverse complement strand
GCCGTCGGCTCGCCAAGGATTGGGAAAACCTGAGCCGCAACGCACTCGCCTTCCTGCGGATGGCATCGATCAGGCTCATGGTCAGGAAACTATGCAATCCAAAGGGATGATCGGAGACAGACTCTCAGTATTCCTTTTCCTTGAACATATCCTCAAGGATCGGCACGCCGGCCATCCAGAAGCCGAGCGTCGCCTTGGTCGGCGTCGTGTAGGGCTTCTGGAAGGGCACCTCGATGGTGGAGACGATGTTGCCGTTGCTGTCGGCGATCGGCGGTTCCACCGCGGCCACCAGATCATCGGCGATCGCATAGGGAATGACGCCGGCGCGGGCCATGGCGCGAACCATCGTGCCCATCTTCCCGCGGGAAGACCCATCCGCCACCTTCACGGTGACACCGATGCCGTATTCGCGGGCGAAGCCCACGACATAGCCCTCCGCGCCCCCCTTCACGAGCACCTTGCCCTCCGTCCCGCGGATCAACCGCGCGGTGGCTTCGTCGAGGCCGGACAGATGGTCGGGGTAGGCGGCCATGGCGCCGAGCACGCGGCGCACGGCGGCGCGGCGGGGTGCGGTGGTGCCCATGCCGGCGGCCATGCGGGCGGCGGCGCGGGCCATGTCCATCATCGAGAGGCCAACCGCCGGCAGGCCGCAATTATCGGTGCCGCAGGCGAAGGCGCTGGCGTCCTTCCGGGTGAATTCGGACAGCACATCCATGTAGAGCTTCTGCGCGGGGTGGTCGCGATCCCCGTAGTTCAGCCCGGCGCCGAGATGCGCCGCGACGGTCAGGAACCCGCAATGCTTGCCGGAGCAGTTGTGGAAGATGCGGCGCGGACCGCCATGGGCGAAGGCGGAGGCCATATCGGCCTCCCCCTTCGGCAGGGCCGGGCCGCAGATCAGCGCACTTTCCGTCAGGCCGAGCTTCGCCAGCCAATCCCCAACCAGCGCCACCTGGAAGGGCTGCGCGTGGTGGGATGCGCAGGCCATGGCGATGTGTTCATCGGTCAGCCCATAGGCATCCGCCGCGCCCGATTCGACCAGCGCGATCGCCTGGAAGGGCTTCAGCGCCGAACGCGGCGTCGTCACCAGGCCGAGGTCGCCCCAGGCATGGCGGATGCCGCCATCGGGGCCGGAAACCACCACCGCGCCGCGATGCGTGCTTTCGAGAACGGGTCCGCGCCAGACCTGCGCGAGTTCCACATAGCTGCTGCTGTCGGCCATTCCTTGGGTCCCTCGGGGATCAACGCTTTTGGATGCTGTAGCGCCTGATGCGCAAGTGTCAATCGGAGTTTACGTCAACCTGACAGGACAGTTCGTCAGGCCGGCGGCACCGCCGCGGTGCGCTTGACGATCATCCGGTAATGCTCCGGCCGGCGATGACGGGCGAAGTTGAACAGGCTTTCCTTGTAGGGCGTGCAGGCATCGAGGTCGCAGGCCGCCACCACGAGTTCATCCCCCCGCGTGAAGGCCTGCGCGATGATCTGGCCAGAGGGCGCGATGATGCAGGACCCGCCGATCTGCATGATCCCTTCCTCCACCCCCGCCTTGGCGACGCAGACGGCCCAGGTGCCATTGGCATAGCACCCGGCCTGCATGGACAGGTGGTTGTGAAAATCCTGCATCGGGTCGGTCTGCGGCAGGGCCGGGTCATGCTGGGGCGTGTTGTAGCCAAGCATCACCATCTCCACCCCCTGCAACCCCAGCACGCGCCAGGCTTCCGGCCAGCGGCGGTCATTGCAGATCATCAGCCCCATCACGCCGCCCATGGTCCGCCATGTGCGCCAGCCGAGGTCACCCACCTCGAAATACCGCTTTTCCAGGTTCTGGAACGGCCGCGCTGGCTCATGCTCCGCATGTCCCGGCAGGTGGATCTTGCGATACTTGCCGATGATCCGGCCTTCCTTGTCCACCAGGATGGCGGTGTTGAAGCGGCGCTTCACGCGATCCTTGATCACCAATTCGCAATAGCCGAGGTGAAAGCCGATCCCGAGCCGCTTTGCTTCCGCGAACAGCGGTGCGGTTTCGTTGGATGGCATCGAGGTCTCGAACCAGGCGTCGAGTTCCGCCTCGTCCTCGATCCACCAATGCGGGAAGAAGGCGGTCAGGGCGGCCTCGGGATAGACGATGACGTCGCACCCCTTGGCCGCCGCCTCCCGCATCAGCGCGATCAGCCGTTCCACCACGGCCGTGCGCGTTTCCGTCCGCGCGATGGGGCCGAGCTGGGCTGCGGCCATGGTGAGGATGCGGGGCATGGGGAGGCCTTGGTCGTGGTGCGACGTTTTCCCCCACTCTGGCCCTCCCCCGCAAGCGGGAGAGGGCTGGGGTGGCGGCCGGCCGTCGCCCCGTCAGTCCGCTGTTACCCGTGCCGCCCGCACCACCGGTCCCCAGCGCTCGAATTCCTCGCGAACGAAGGCGTCGGTGTGGGCCGGCGCCATCCAGATCGGCTCGCTCGCCATATCCACCAGCCGCGTCTTGATGGCATCGGCATCGAGGATGCGGCGCATCTCCTCCGACAGCCGGTCGACGATCGGCCGCGGCAGGCCGCGCGGGCCGAACAGGCCGGTCCAGCTCCGTACCGAATACCCCGGCAGGCCCTGCTCCGCGATGGTCGGCACATCCGGGCGGAAGCGCACGCGTTCGTCCGTGCCCACGCCGATGATGCGCAGCCGCCCGGACTGGGCGGGGCCGAGCACGGTCGGCAGGTTCATGAAAGCCATCGGGATGACGCCCGCCATCAGGTCGGTCGCGACCGGCCCGCCGCCGCGATAGGGCACATGCACCATCTCGCTGTTCGTCATCATCCGGAACAGCTCCCCCGCCAGGTGGTTGGAACTGGCGGTGCCGGAGGAACCGAAGGAAAGCCCGCCCGGCGTCGCCCGTATCCTGGCGATCAACTCGGGGACGTTGGTGATGCCGGTGGCGGGGTTCACCGCCAGCACATTCGGCACATCCACCATCATCGCGATGCCGACCAGCGCCTCCCGCACGTCATAGCCGAGGTCGGGCGAGACGAGCGAATGGAACACATGGTTGGAGGCGGAGGAGATCAGCAGGCTGTAGCCATCCGGCCGCGCGCGGACGATCTGCCCCATGCCGATGGCACCCCCGCCGCCGGCGCGGTTTTCCACCACCACGGATTGCCCGAGCCGTTCCGACAGCATGGGGGCGACGAGCCGCGCGGTGATGTCATTCGACCCGCCCGGCGCCCAGGGGACGGTCAGCGTCACCGTCCGGTTCGGCCAGCCATCCTGCGCGCGGGCGATGCCGGGGGCTACGAACGGCGCGGTGATAGTGGCAGCGAGAAGGGGGCGGCGCAGCATGGGGCGTCCTCCGGCAATCGGTTGCGCGCCGCATAGAGACTTGCGCGTCGGATTGCTACCCCAGCATGCGCCGCACGCCGCGCCACAGCGCCGTCGTCTCCGCGCTGGCGGCGTTGCG
>CANJXD010000619.1 GCA_947478535.1 Acetobacteraceae bacterium | reverse complement strand
ATGAGGTCGCCTCGATCGAGGGCCTCGACGAGCAGACGGCTGAAGAGCTTCAGAACCGGGCGCGGGAATTCCTCGACCGCCAGACCGCCGAACTCGATGCCCGCCGCGTCGAACTGGGCGTGCTCGACGAGTTGAAGGAGATCGATGGCCTCACACCCGCCATGATGGTGGCGCTTGGTGAAGCCGGCATCAAGTCGGTCGAGGATCTTGCAGGTTGCGCCACCGACGAACTCATCGGCTGGACCGAGCGCAAGGCAGGTGGGGCCGTTAAGCACAAGGGAGCCTTCTCCGACCTTGAGGTTGCAGCCGACGAGGCCAATGACTTCATCATGAAGGCGCGCATCAAGGCGGGCTGGATCGAAGCCCCCGTCGAGCCCGAAGCCGAAGAGGAACAGGGCGAGGTGGAAGCCTGAGCGAGTTCCCCGGAACGCTGGACACCGGCGAGGACCAACCCCTGGCGGACCGCATGTGCGTGGTGACGCGCGTCGTGAAGGACGAATCGGAGCTGATCCGGTTCGTCCGAAGCCCTGACGGGCTGGCGGTGCCTGATCTGGGGCGAAAATTGCCGGGCCGTGGTGTCTGGGTCAGCCTTGATCGCAAGGTGCTGGCAGATGCCGTCAAGAAGAAGTTGTTTTCGCGTGGTTTTTCAGCAGAGACCACAATGCCGCCTGATCTGCCCGATATGGTGGCGAAATTACTCCGCCAGCAGGCGCTTTCCCTTCTGTCGCTCGCCAAAAAGGCGGGCGAGGCTGTCGCAGGCTTCACGAAGGTTGAGGAAATGCTGGGGCGTGGACGGGCGAAATTGCTGTTCCATGGAACGGATGCCGCGCTCGACGGTTGCCGGAAACTGGATAAGCTGGCAGAGCCCGGCGTCAAGAAGATCGTTCTTTTCGAAACGCGTGAATTGGATTTGGCTTTTGGTCGGCCAAATGTGGTACATGCAGCCGTGGCCAAGGGTGGGCTTGCCGAAAGGCTCTCCGCTGCTGTGCACCGGATTGAGATGTTTGAGGGTCTCCGTGGGCCCGCCGAGGACCTGAAGAGAGAAGATGACTGATAATAACGACAAAGATCGCAAGCCTGAAGGCAACCGCCCCGGTGGCGGCACACTGACCCTGAAGCGGCCGTCGATTGAGCAGAGCAGGGTTAAGCAGAACTTCGGTGCAGGGCGCTCGAAAACAGTGGTTGTCGAGACCAAGCGCAAACGCTTCGGTGATGACAAGCCAGTGGTGGCGGACACCAAGCCCGCGCCGCAGCAGCCCGCCCGCATTATGCCCGCGCCCCCGTCCAATACCCAGACGCCGGTTGCTCCGAAGCCATCGGCGACGCAGCGTTCCGGCGTTGTGCTTCGCACCCTGACAGCCGACGAAAAGGACGCGCGTGACCGTGCGCTCGCCGGCGCGCGCGTGCGCGAGGCAGAAGACCGCAAGCGCCAGGAAGTCGAAGCCAAGCGCCGCGTCGAGCAGGACGAGGTCGACCGCGTTGAACGCGAGGCTGCCGCAAAGCGCAAGGCTGAGGAAGAAGCACGCCACAAGATCGAGGAAGATTCCCGCCGCAAGGCTGAGGACGCCGCCCGCAAGCTGGCCCCCAGGTCTTCCGCGCCCGCTTCCAATATCGTGACACCGGCCACCGTGCCGATGAAGCCCACCACCGGCAAGGCCGGTCCCGCTCCGGTCAAGCGCACGCATGACGAGGAAGAGGCACCCCGCCGTACTTTCCCGGGCGCGATCAAGCGCGACGTGAAGGTGCCTGTTCCGGCGCGCCCGACCAAGACGGCCGAGGCCGACAAGCGCCGTGGCCGTCTCTCGGTCGTTAATGCTCTGAACGAGGACGATGAACGCAACCGTTCGGTTGCCGCATTCCGCCGCCGCACCGAGCGCCTCAAGAAGCAGGTGCAGGGCTTCCAGATGCCGACCGAGAAGGCCACGCGCGAAGTGGTCATCCCGGAGGCCATCACCATTCAGGAACTCGCCAACCGCATGGCCGAGCGTGCCGTGGACATCATCAAGTTCCTGATGAAGCAGGGCGAGATGCACACGATCAACGACGTGATCGATGCTGACACCGCCCAACTCGTGGCCGAAGAAATGGGCCACAAGGTCAAGCGCGTGTCGGAAGCCGACGTCGTCGAAGGTCTCGCGGGCGAGCAGGACGCGCCGGAACAGCTGAAGTCGCGCCCGCCTGTCGTCACCATCATGGGCCACGTCGACCACGGCAAGACCTCGCTGCTGGATGCGCTGCGCAAGACGAACGTCGTCTCGGGCGAAGCCGGCGGCATCACCCAGCACATCGGCGCCTATCAGGTCGAAACCGCCAGCGGCGTTGTCACCTTCATCGACACGCCGGGTCATGAGGCCTTTACCTCGATGCGTGCGCGTGGTGCGAAGGCAACCGACATCGTGGTGCTGGTCGTTGCAGCCGATGACGGCGTCATGCCGCAGACGGTTGAAGCCATCAACCATGCGCGTGCGGCGAATGTGCCGATCATCGTCGCGATCAACAAGATCGACAAGCCCGCCGCCAACCCGATGCGCGTCCGCAACGAATTGTTGCGCTATGAGATCGTGGTCGAAAGCATGGGTGGCGACACCCTGGAAGTCGAAGTCTCGGCCCTCAAGGGCACCAACCTCGACCGCCTGCTGGAAGTCATCCTGCTGCAGTCTGAAGTTCTGGACCTCAAGGCCAACCCGGACCGTGAGGCCGGCGGCATGGTCGTCGAAGCCCAACTCGACAAGGGCCGTGGCCCCGTGGCCACTGTTCTGGTGCAGCGTGGCACGTTGAAGCTCGGCGACATCTTCGTGGCAGGCTCCGCCTGGGGCCGCGTGCGCGCACTTGTGAACGACAAGGGTGTGCAGGTGAAGGAAGCAGGACCGTCCGCTCCGGTGGAAGTCCTGGGCCTCAATTCCGCGCCTGAAGCAGGTGACCAGTTCGACGTGGTGCCCAATGATGCACGCGCCCGCGAAGTGACCGAGTATCGCGAACGCAAGCGCCGCGAAACGCGCGGTGCGGGTGGCCGTTCCTCGCTTGAGCAGATGATGTCGGCGATCAAGGAAGGGGCAAGCGAGTTCCCGATCCTCGTGAAGGCTGACGTGCAGGGCTCAGCGGAAGCGATCGTTCAGGCACTCGAGAAGATCGGCAATTCCGAGATCAAGACGCGCGTCATCCATTACGCGGTGGGCGGCATCAACGAGTCCGACGTCGGCCTTGCGGAAGCCTCCAAGGCGGTGGTGCTGGGCTTCAACGTCCGTGCCTCGGCACAGGCGCGCGATGCAGCAGAGCGTTCGGGCATCGAGATCCGCTACTACAACATCATTTATGACCTTGTGGACGATATCCGGCAGGCGATGGCCGGCAAGCTTGCGCCGGAACTGCGCGAAACCTTCCTCGGCAATGCCAAGATCCTTGAGGTCTTCAACATCACCAAGGTCGGCAAGGTGGCGGGTT
>CANJXD010000618.1 GCA_947478535.1 Acetobacteraceae bacterium | reverse complement strand
GGAGAGCAGCAGGACCGGCACTTCCCCCTGCTGGGCCGTGCAGAGCGCCGCGGCCGCATTGGCATGGCCCTGCCCGCCCGTGACGAGCGCGACACCGACCTCCCCGGTCAGCCGCGCCCAGGCATCGGCCATGTGGACGGCGGCGGCTTCGTGGCGGGTGTGGATCACCGCGATCCCGCTGCCCACCAGCGCGTCATAGACCGGCATGATGTGGTTGCCGGAGAGGGAGAAGATGCGGGTCACACCCCCCGCGAGAAGCCCCTTCACGAGGAGATCGGCGCCACGCATTCTCATTATTGAAACACTCCGGAGGGGTCTTGAGTCTTATACAAGACCATGCAAACCTTTGATCGTCAAAGGGGAGGCCGAGGGGAGGGCATGGTGAGCGCTGGCGCCGCACCGGATTCCGGGTCTCAGCCCCTGCTGCGCGTCAGCGTTTGGCGGGGTGACGAGGCGGGCGGCGGGATGGAGACCTTCGAGGTTCCCCAGCGCGCCAACCAGACCGTGCTCGATGTCGTCACCCATATCCAGCGGGAGCTGGACCCCAGCCTCGCCTATCGCTTCGCCTGCCGGGTCGGCATGTGTGGAAGCTGCGCGATGACGGTCAATGGCCGGGCGCGCTGGACCTGCCGGACCCATGTCAGCAAGGTCGTGCAGGATGGCGCGCTGGAATTGCGGCCGCTGTCCAACCTGCCGGTGATCCGCGACCTCGCGACGGATATGGCGCCCTTCTTCGACAAATGGTCCCGCGCCCGCGGCACCTTCCAGCCCAAGGATTCCCCAGACGGCGAAATCCCCGCGGACTTCGCCGTGGTGCCGCCGGACTCGCCGCAGCGCCAGGCCGCCGATGCGGGGATCGAGTGCATCGGTTGCGGCGTCTGCTACGCCAGTTGCGATATCGTCGCCTGGAACCCGGACTACCTCGGCCCCGCCGCGCTGAACCGCGCCTGGACGCTGGTGAATGATGTCCGCGATGGCGGGCGCAAGGACAGGCTCGCGGCGGTGGAAGGCGATGCCGGCTGCCATGCCTGCCATTCCACGCAGAGCTGCACCGAACGCTGCCCGAAGCAGATCGACCCCTCCGGCGCCATCGCCGGGCTGAAGCGGACGCTGTTCTGGAACGTCTTCGGGTTCGGGCGGTAATGCGCGGGAGCACCCATCTGTGGGTCGCGCAGCGCGTCACGGCGATGCTGCTGGCGATTGGCGTCACGGTCCATCTGGTGACCATCCTGGTGGCCGTCAGGGGCGGGCTGAGTGCGGTGGAAATCCTCGCCCGCACGCAGGGCAGCTTGGCCTGGTTCTGCTTCTACGCCACCTTCGCGCTGGCCGCCGGGCTGCATGGCGCGATCGGGCTGCGCGGCATCGCGCTGGAATGGCTGGGGCTGCGCGGGCGCGGCTTTGATCTGGCCTGGCTGGCGATCGGCCTGCTGACGGCGGGCTTCGGCATCCGCGCGGCGTGGGGGCTGTTCGCGGCATGATCGATACGCGGCCACGCCGGCATCCCACCTGGATCGCCTTTCTCGTCCACCGGCTGTCCGGCCTGGCGCTGGCGCTGTTCCTGCCGCTGCATTTCTGGGCACTCGGCCAGGCCATCACGGGTGCTGCGGCGCTGGAGGGTTTTCTCCAGTGGAGCGCGCATCCGCTGGTGAAGCTGAGCGAAACGGGTCTGGTCGTGCTGCTGGCCGCCCATCTCGCGGGCGGGTTGCGGGTGCTGGCGCTGGAATTCCTGGGCTGGCGGGCGCAGCAGAAAACCTTGGTCGCGGCCTCGGCCGGGATCGCCTTCGCGGTGGGGCTCCTGTTCCTGCTGAACCTCGGCGCATGAGCGTGGAACTGGCCGTGATGGTGGGCGCCTGTTTCGTCGCCGCCTTCGCCTCCGGCATGGCGGGCTTCGCCTTCAACCTGGTCGCCGCCGGCATCCTGTTCCACATCCTGCCGCCGCAGCAGACGGCGCCGGTGCTCGTGCTCGGCTCCTTCATCATCCAGCTCGGCACCATCGGCGTGGTGCTGCCCGCCATGCGCTGGGCGGTGCTGCGGCCCTATGTCATCGGCGGTGCGCTCGGCACGCCGCTCGGCGTGGTGGTGCTGCGGATGACGAGCGCAGAGGCGATCACCACCGGCATTGGCGTGCTGCTGGTGGTCTATGCCGGCTACACCCTGGCCCGCATCGCGCTGAAGCGCGCGCCGCATGCCTTCACCACCGGGCCGCTGCCCGATGCCGGCATCGGGTTCGCCGGCGGTGTGCTGGGCGGCATCGGCGGGTTTTCCGGCGCCCTGCCGGCGATGTGGGGGGACCTCAAGGGCCTGCGGAAGGATGAGGCGCGGGCGATCTTCCAGCCCTTCATCATCGCCATGCAGGCGCTGGCCGCGATCGGCCTGTTCGCCGGGGGCTTCTTCACGGCGGAAAGCGCGCTGCGGCTGCTCGCCTGCCTGCCGGCATTGGCGGCCGGCGCCTGGCTTGGCGTGCGCGCCTATGGCCTGATCCCGGCCGAGGGGTTTCGGCTCGTGCTGCTCTCGCTGCTGTTGCTGTCCGGCCTGTCCCTGGTGATCTGAGGAAACGCAACCATGACGCTTATGACGAAGGCAGGCGTGGAACCGCTGCGGATCGACCCGGCGGCGATCGAGGAAGCGGCGAAGCTCCTCTATATCCGCGCGCTGAAGGTGCTGCCGGATGACATCAAGCAGGGCTTCTCCCGGCTTGTCGCCTCGGAGACCGACGGCACGGCGCAATCCATCCTGGCGACGATGGTGGAGAATATCGGCGTTGCCGAGCGCACGGACAATCTGCTCTGCCAGGACACCGGCATCCCCATCTTCAACGTCGAGATCGGCCGCAATGTCGAACTCGACGGCTGGGCGCTGAAGCAGGCGATCCGGCGTGGCACCGAACGCGCGACGCGCGAACACCCGCTGCGAAGCTCCGTCGTCCATCCCATCACGCGGAAGAATGAACACAGCAGTTGCGGCGCGCAGGTGCCCGTCATCAACCTCGATTTCGTGGAGGAGGACCGCGTGCTGCGCCTCGCCATGATCCCGAAGGGCTCGGGCAGCGAGAATGGCAGTTTCCTGCAGATGTTGATCCCGGCGGATGGCATGGCCGGCGTGAAGCGCTTCGTCATCGATGCCGCGATGAAGGCGGGCGGCAAGGTCTGCCCGCCGACCATCATGGGAGTTGGCGTCGGCGGCACCTCGGATCTGTGCATGCATCTGGCGAAAGTCGCGGCGACGCGGCCGCTGGGCTCACGCTGCGCGGACGCGGAGGGTGCGGCGCTGGAAGTGGCGCTGGCGGATGCCGTGAACAGCCTCGGCATCGGCCCGCAGGGGCTGGGCGGGGACAGCACCGCCTTCGCCGTGCATGTCGAGATCGCGGCGACCCACATCACGATGAACCCCGTGGCCGTCAACATCCACTGCCACAGCGCGCGCCGCGCTTCCGCCACCTTCACGCCGGCCGGC
>CANJXD010000617.1 GCA_947478535.1 Acetobacteraceae bacterium | reverse complement strand
CCTTCGTGGACTCCACAACGTCACCAGCGAGTGGCTGCTGATCGCCCTCGCCTACAACTACAGGCGGCTCCACCGCCTGCAGGCCGCCTGACCAACCTCAGCGGCTACGCGACGCCGTGCCGGTAGCCTGAATCCGACAGACTGCTAGGGGACTCAATTATCCTCCCGGTGCGCCCTGGGTATTGACGTAGACGGCGTAGAGCGAATGCGCCGCCGCCATGAACAGCCGGTTCCGGTGCCGCCCGCCGAAGCAGACATTGGCGCAGCGTTCCGGCAGGTCGATGAAGCCGATGGGCGCGCCGGCCTTGTTGAACACCTTCACCCCATCCAGGCCCGGCCCGCCCATGCCCCAGCCGCACCAGAGATTGCCTTCCACATCCACCCGGAACCCATCCGGCGTCTCCGCCGGCTCGCAGCGGATGAAGACGCGGCGATTGGCGAGGCGGGTGCCGCCGACCACGTCATAGGCCAGCACATTACGCGGATCGCTGCGGGATTCGATGATGTAGAGAATGCTCTCATCCGGGCTGAAGGCGAGCCCGTTGGGGTGGTCCACATCATCGCAGACGCAGGTGATCTCTCCCGAGTGGCCATCCACGCGATAGACGTTGGTGTGCGGCAATTCGGGGATGTGGCGCTCGCCTTCGTAGAAGCCGCCGATGCCGAAGGGCGGGTCGGTGAACCAGATGCTGCCATCGGACTTCACGACCACGTCGTTCGGGCTGTTCAGCCGCTTGCCCTGGTAGCTGTCGGCAATCACGGTGATGCCGCCATCATACTCATGCCGTACCACGCGCCGGCCGAGATGCTCGCAGGCGATGATGCGGCCCTGGCGGTCCCGCGTATGGCCATTGGCGTTGTTGGACGGCTTGCGGAAATTGCTGACCGCGCCGGTTTCCTCATCCCATTTCAGCACCCGGTTGTTCGGGATATCCGACCAGATCAGGCAGCGCTGGTCGCCGATCCAGACCGGCCCCTCCCCCCAGCGGCTGCCGGTCCACAGCCGTTCCACGGAGGACAGCGGCAGGCGCAGGCGGTTGAATTCGGGGGCGAGGACCCTGATCGCGGGGTCCGGGTAGCGCATGCTTTCCTGCCAGGTCATGGCGTTCTCCTCTGTATCCCTTGGCGCCGGGCGTCCTGGCCGCCATGCTGGCCCACATGGGGCGGGAGGGGAACATGCCGGAGGGGAAGATGCCGGGGGGGAACATGGCTGTCTGGCCATCGCGCATCGAGGACGAAGCGGCGCTGGAGGAGGTGATGACGCGCCCGGATGCGGCGTTGATCGCCGATCTCGCCCGCGTGCCCGGGGACCTGTTGGTGCTGGGCGCCGCGGGGAAGATGGGGCCGACGCTCTGCCGCATGGCGAAGCGCGCCGATCCCGCGCGCCGCGTCATCGCCGTCGCACGTTGGAGCGAGCCTGGCCTGCGCGCCCGCATGGAAGGCTGGGGCATCGAATGTCTGACCGCCGAATTGCTGGACGATGCAGCGCTGGCCGCCCTGCCGGAAGCGCCGAACGTCATCTTCATGGCCGCCCGCAAGTTCGGCAGCACGGGGAACGAGGCGTTGACCTGGGCGATGAACGTCCTGCTGCCCGCCCGCGTCGCCGCGCGCTACGCATCCTCCCGCATCGTGTTCTTCTCCACTGGCAATGTGCTGCCGATGTGGCCGGTGAACGGGCCGGCACCCGATGAGGATGCCGCACCCTCCCCGATCGGGGATTACGCTGCGAGCTGCCTCGGCCGCGAACGCGCCTTCCAGCACGCTGCGGCCAGCCGCGGCACGCGCTGCTTCGGCATCCGCCTGAACTACGCGATCGACCTGCGCTACGGCGTCATCCACGATGTCGCGACGAAGGTGCTGGCCGGCACGCCGGTGCCGCTCGCCATGGGGCACGCCAATGTCATCTGGCAGGGCGATGCCAATGCCTGGACGCTGCGCGCCCTGGCCCGCGCCGACGCCAGCTGCCCCGTCCTGAACGTGACGGGGCCGGAGACCGTCTCCATCCGCTGGCTCGCCCGGCAATTGGGCGCGCGGATGGATCGCCAGCCCGAATTCAACGGGGAGGAAGCGCCGACCGCCCTGCTGTCCAACGCGGGTCGTGCCTTCGCCACCTTCGGCTACCCGACGCTGCCGCTGCTGACCATGGTCGACTGGGTCGCCGACTGGGTGGCCCGGGGCGGCCGCGCCCTCGGCAAGGCCACGAAGTTCGAGGTCCGGGATGGCCGGTTCTAGCGGCAAGCCACCCGCGCCTCTCTCCGCGCGCGCATCCGCGACCCGCCAGCGCATCCTCGACGCGGCGCTGGGGGAATTCGCGGAAAAGGGCCTGGCGGGATCGCGCGTCGATGAAATCGCCGCCCGCGCCGGTGCCAACAAGCGCATGCTCTACGCCCATTTCGGCAGCAAGGAGGAGCTGTGGCTGGTGGTGCTGGAACGCGCCTATGCCGCCAAGCGCGCCGAGGAACGGGCGCTGGAGGTGGACAGCCTGGCCCCCCCCGAAGCCATGGCCCGCCTGGTCGCCTTCAACCTGCGCTACACCAGCCGCCACCCCGAATTCGTCGCCCTGCTGAACCAGGAAAACCTGCACCGCGCCGCCTATCTCCGCCGCAGCGAGGACGTGCCCGCGCTGTACTCCCCGATGCTCGAAGCGCTGCGCGGTGTGCTCGAACGCGGCTCTGCAGCGGGCGCTTTCCGTGACGGCGTGGATGCGATGCAGCTCTACATCTCCATCCTCGCGCTCGGGCATTTCTACGTCGCCAACCGGCACACCCTGTCCACCATCTTCGGCAAGCCGCTCGACACCGAAGCCGCCATCGCGGCGCGGGAGGCGCATATCGCCGAGGTCGTGCTGGGCTTCCTGCGGCCGTGATGCGCCACCCTTGACCAACCAGCATTCTCGCCGGTAAGTAACCACCCGGTTACCGCGGAGGACATGCGTGGCGCTGCAATGGCAGGACTGGCCCGGCGCCGTGCTGGCGCGGCTGCGCGAGGGTTGCGTCATCCCCGCCAATCCGCTGGCGCTGAACGCGCGCCGGGACTTCGACCCGCATCGCCAGAAGGCGCTGTCCCGCTACTACCTCGCCGCCGGGTCGGGCGGCCTTGCGGTCGGCGTCCACACCACGCAATTCGCCATCCGCGATGTCGGGCTGTTCGAGCCGGTGCTGCGCATCGCGGCCGAAGTGGCGGCGGAACAGGCAACGCCGCCCATCCTGATCGCCGGCGCCATCGGCCGCACCGAACAGGCCCTGCGGGAGGCCCGCATCGCCCGCGGCCTCGGCTACCACGCCGTGCTGCTCTCCCTCGCCGCATGGAAGGGCGCCGGGGAGGATGAGATGATCGCGCATTGCGAAGCCGTGGCGGCGGAGATGCCGGTTGTCGGATTCTATCTGCAGACCGCGGTCGGTGGCGTGGCGCTGCCGCTATCCTTCTGGCGCCGCTTCGCTGCCATCCCCAACGTCATCGCCAT
>CANJXD010000616.1 GCA_947478535.1 Acetobacteraceae bacterium | reverse complement strand
GGGGACGGAAAAGAGCTTCCTCGACCCGTTCCGCGGTGTGCATGCGCCGTTCGACGCCAAGGCGCGTCATCGCCCCTTCCAGCCCGAAGCCGGCGCTGATGACGCCGATGGAGCCCACGATGGAAGCGGGGTCCACCACGATCTCATCCGCCGCGCAGGCCAGCCAATAGCCGCCCGAGGCCGCGGCATCCTCAACGCAGGCGATCACCGGCACCTTCTTCTCCACCGCGAGGCGGCGGATTCGCTGTGCCACCAGGCTGGACTGCACGGGCGATCCGCCGGGTGAATTGATCACCAGCACGACACCCGCCAGGCGCTTCACCGCGAAGGCGCGGTCGATCAGCGGGGCCATGCCCTGGGCGCTGATCCCGCCGCCGCTCAACGGCCCACCACGCGCGGCGATGACACCGGAAAGCCGGAGCAGGACGACGCGGGGGCTGCGGTCGAGAAAGGGGATTTTCATGCGCCTATAGATGCGATGCTTCAGCGTCGGGACAACGGGCGGACGGCACAACCAGCGGTTCACCCAGTGGGCAGGTGCTATTCCTGCCCTGGGCAAGCGGGCATCGCCACGCCATTCTTGCAACCCTACGGAGGGTTTTCATGGATCAGACGCAGCGCGTCATCATCGTCGGTGCCGGCCCCGCGGGGATCGTTGCCGCTGCCTACCTGGCGGGAGAGGGCATCCCCGTCCTCATCGTGGAACAGGAACGCGACCTGCCGGTCGATCTCCGCGCCTCCACCTTCCATCCGCCGACGCTGGACATGCTCGGCCGATTCCCCGGCGTGGTGGACAAGTTGATCGAACAGGGCCTGATCTGCCCGACTTGGCAGTTCCGCGATCGCCAGACCGGCCCCATCGCCACCTTCGAGATGGACCGCCTGAAGGACGACACCGCGCATCCCTATCGCCTGCAATGCGAACAGTGGCGGATGACGCGCCTGCTGCGCGAGATCCTGGCGGAAAACCCGGACGTCACCTTCGTCTATGATTCGAAGGCGACGGACGTGACCCAGGACGCCGATGGCGTGACGCTGACGGTGGAACACCCCGATGGCAGCACGGAACAGTTCCGCGGCCGCTACCTCGTCGGGGCCGATGGCGCGCGCAGCGCCGTGCGGAAGGTGATGGGCGTCGCCTTCGACGGCATGACGATCCCCGAAACCTACCTGACACTGTCCACCACCTTCCGCTTCGAAGACGCGATGCCGCAGCTCGCGAACATCGCCTACATCTCGGACCCCGATGAATGGTACGTGCTGCTCCAGGCGGCGGGCCTGTGGCGCGTGCTGCTGCCGACGGCGCCGGAAGAAGCGGCGGATGAAAGCCGCATGCTGGACCCCGCGCGCATCCAGGAACGCATGCAGGGCGTCTTCCCGAATCCGGCCGGCTACGAAGTGCGCCACCGCACCGCCTATCGCGTGCATGAGCGGGTTGTGGACCACTACGTGCAGGGCCGCCTGTTCCTCGCCGGCGATGCCGCGCACATCAACAACCCGCTCGGCGGGATGGGGATGAATGGCGGCGTGCATGATGCCTTCAACCTGGCGGAGAAGCTCACCCAGGTGTGGCGCGGCGCCGACCTGTCGCTGATGGACCGCTACGAACGCCAGCGGCGCAAGGTGGCGCTCGATGTCGTGCAGGCGCAGGCGCTGCGCAACCGCCAGCTCCTCAACCAGAAGGACCCCGACGTCCGCAAGGCGTATCACGACGAGCTGCGCACCATCGTCGCCGACCCCGCGAAGCACCACGCCTATCTGCTCCGCAGCGCGATGATCCAGTCGCTGCGGGACCTGGAGAACGTAGCATGAGCGGACACCCCGAAGCCGAGATCTACCACCGCCAGGGGATGGGCCAGACGGCGGGGATGGGGCAGCGCCCCGCCCTCGTCATCGTCGACTACGTCAACGGCTTCGCCGACCCCGAGCATTTCGGTGGCGGCAATATCGGCCCGGCGATCGAACAGACGGTGAAGCTGCTGGCCTTCGCGCGCCGCCATCGCTGGCCGGTGGCCCATACCCGCGTCGTCTATGCCGATGACGGGTCCGATGCCGGTGTCTTCACCTTGAAGGCGCCGTCCCTGCTGAAGCTGACGGAAGACAGCCCGCTGTCGCAGATCGTGGCGGAACTGACGCCGGTGCGAGGGGAGCATATCGTCCGCAAGCAGGGCGCCTCCGGCTTCTTCGACACCAACCTCGCGACCTGGTTGCGCTTCCAGGCCGCGGATACCGTGGTGGTGGCGGGCTGCACGACCTCCGGCTGCGTGCGGGCGACGGTGGTCGACGCGATGCAGCACAATTTCCGCACCATCGTGGCGACGGATTGCGTGGGGGACCGCGCGATCGGCCCGCATGACGCGAACCTGTTCGACATGGGCCAGAAATACGCGGATCTGATGACCCGCGCGCAGATCGAGGGCGCCGCCGGCCTGTGACCGGCACGGGTGGCCCCATCCGGTGACGCTGCGCTTCGGCATGGAGATCCGCGCCGCCACGGCGGCCGAGGCACCGGGTATCTCAGAACTGTTCGCCTCGGCCGGAATTGTGGCGGATGGGCAGGCGCTGGCGGATCGCCTCGCGGCGATGCGCCAGGCGCCGGGTGCCACCCTGGTCGCGCTGCAATGGGGGCCGCCGAGTGGCCTCGTCATGCTGCATTGGTATCCGACGCTGACCGCGCCGCGCCCTGTCGCGCAGATCACGCTGCTGCTGGTCAACCCGGAGGAACGGCGCCGGGGCATCGGCCGCCTGCTGCTCAAGGCCGCGTCCCAGGCGGCGCGGGTGGCCGGCTGCGGGGAGATGGAGATGCTGGCCCCGGGGGTCAGCACGGGGGATGACCCCTCGCTCGGGGAATTCTGCCGCGCCACCGGCTTCGCCGAGGCCGGCCCGCGCTACGTCCGGTCGCTGCGCAAGCAGGGCTGACACCAAATCCTGCGGATCGTGACCGATCCGCCCTCAGTCGCCGGCGCGCGCGTCCGCGCGCTTGGCTACGCCGCACTTGCGGCGGGCGCCATTCGGCGCCTCGGCCGGCTTTGCCGGCCGCAGGTTCCGATCAGTGGGATTTGGTATGACGCAGCATCCTGCTGCCGCAGGCGCGGGCCTGTTGACGCGCGCGCCGGTCCGGCCGATGGGCGAGGTATGACCGACGATCCCCGCCGCCACGCCCCCGCCACGCTCCGCAACCGGGACCCGATCCTGGACGTGCTGCGGGACGTCCTGCCCCCTGCGGGGCTGGTGCTGGAGGTTGCCAGCGGCACCGGCGAACATGCCGCGCATTTCGCCGCCGGGCTGCCCGGGCTGGACTTCCAGCCGACGGACCATGACCCGGACAACCGCGCCAGCATCGACTCCTGGTGCGCGAGCCTGGCCAGTGTCCGCCCTGCAGTGACACTGGATGCGATGGCGGATCGCTGGCCGGTGGACCGCGCGGATGCCGTGCTCTGCATCAACATGATCCACATCGCCCCCT
>CANJXD010000615.1 GCA_947478535.1 Acetobacteraceae bacterium | reverse complement strand
CGACCTTCGGGTTGGCTTCCGCGAAATCCCCGGCCAGACGGCGCAGCGCGGCGAGTTCGCGGTTGTAGAAGGGCAGCAATTCGTCGGACATGCTCTAGCGCCCCCGGTACAGGGCAGGAGGGGCGAGGCGGTGGAGCAGGGGAGACATCATGCTAGCCCTCCGTCACCGTGATATCGCGTGAGACGGGTTCGAGCAGCGTCTCGAAGCTGACGGGCTCGGGCACCGGGTCGGCCCGCAGCACCGCGTCGATCTTGAGGCGCAGGGCACGGCCGAGGTCCTCGCCCTCCTCCAGCAATTCGACACGCACCGCGGTCAGCCGCGGCTCGAACCGGCGGATCGTCGCTTCCACCTCGCGCGCCAGGTCCTGGCGGCGGTCGGGCACCGCATAGGCACCGGAGGTGGCATCGGGGATGCCGTAATTCAGCGGTGAAACGCGCAGTTCGCCGTGCAGGGGGGAGATGGGCTGGCGGCGGCGGCGCGCATTCAGCAGCGCCTCCAGGTCCCGCCGCACGGCGGCGCGCAGGATGTCGAGGGCCGCTGCCGCGCTGGGCGGCGGCGGCTCCGGCGTGTCCGGATTACTGTCGAGCAGCCGGTCGAGCAGCGGCAGGCGCACCCGCTGGACGGATGCGCGGTTGCCGCCGGCCTGGCGTGATCCGCTCAATCGAACACCAGGGTGGTCGCCGCCGCGATGGGCAGCGCGTCCTCCCCCGCCAGGAGCACGCGCTGGCCGCGGCCGCGGACGGGGCCGGCGCCTTCCGTCCAATCCGTCGTGCGGCCGAGGCGCAGGCCCATATCGGTTTCGGGCTGCGCGCCGAGATAGATCGCCGGCATGAAGACCAGGCCTTCCGTGCCGTCCTTCAACTCGATCGTGCAGCGGCGCCAGAACAGGTCCTTCGGCCGGCGGGGCGCATCGAAGTCGAGGGAGCGCACGCGTTCGACCGGCACCAGCATGTGGTCGCCGGCTGTGGTCAGCACCTCGAACTCCGCGGCGAAGACGTCATCGGCATCGCGCAGGTCGTCGAAGGGCGTGTCGCCGGCCCGGCCGGGGGTGCGGGGGCGCAGGCTTTCCACCTCGGCCGCGGCCTCCGCCGCGCCGGCCAGGTCCCCGGCGCGTAGCATGACGCGGGCGCGCAGCGCGGCCTGCTGAGCAGGGGTCGCGTCATCGCCCTGGTATTTCGGTGCGCGGCCATCCCGCAGCACCTGCCCGCGCACGACCTCGGCCCGCAGCAGGCGACGGAATTCGAGGACGGCCGGGTTCGGATCATGCAGCGCCGCGGCGTCCAGCATCTTGTCGGCGCGTTCCGCCTCGCCGGCGAACAGCATGAGCTCGGCCAGCAGCCAGCGCGCATCCGCATCGGCGGGCGCGGCCTTCACCGCGGCAGTGGCGGCGGCGAGCGCGCCGGTGAGGTCGCCCGCGCGGAAGGCGTCGCCTGCGGTGGTCATGGTTCTGGCATCCCTGGATGGTGTGGAATTCCGCGCCTTACGGCGCGGGAGGCTTTGCAACAGATGCGCCTTGCGGCGCGGGTGGCGTGGCAGGCGTTCATGCGGCGCGCTTCGGCGCGAGATCGGTGACGAGGCGGAACGCGGCGCCCACCTCATCGAGCTGGTGGTGCGGGCGCAGATGCACGGTGCAGCCATAGACGCCCGGCTTGCCGCGCTTCTCCCGCACCTCGATGCGGGCTTCCTGCAACGGGTATTTCGCCGTCACTTCCGCGCCGCCGGAGCCGAGCCCGCTGATGTAGCGGCTGAGCCAGCGCTGCAATTCCTGCTCCACTTCCTCCGGCTCCCGGTTCGAGCCGACCATGTCGCGGCCCATCAGCTTGATGCAATGGGCGAAGCGGCTGACGCAGAGCAGGGTGTTGATCTGGGTGGACAGGCGCTGATTGGCGTCGGCGATGGCGGAGGACATGCGCGGCGGCCGGTGCAGCGAGGGCAGGGCACCGAAGCTCGCCTCCGCCTGCGCTTCCAGGGCCGAGAGCGGGATGATGCGGCCGTCGCTCATCTGCCGCTCCTGTTCGTCGGTCAAGGCGAGGTCGAGCGGCGCGCGGGCCGGCGGGCCGTGCGGCGGGTCCGAGGGGAAGCGTTCCCAGGGCAGGTCATCGACCACGCCGCCGGTCGCATCCATCTGCGGCTCGGCGCCACGCACCTCGGCGGGCCAGCCGTATTTGTCGAAGGCGCGCACCGCGACGGCGGCCAGGCCATAGACCGGCGTCATCCAGACGCGCTGCCCGGCGCCCGGCGTGTGGCCACGATAGCGGAAGCGATCGGCGCGGCTGCCGTCATCGGCCCAGGGCGCGCGCGCCAGCATCCGGGGCAGGGCGATGCAGAGGAAGCGCATATCCTCCTGCGACGCGGCGTTGCGCCAGCGCGTGTGTTCCACATCCTGCAAGGCGTCGGCGAGGTTGAAGGCGGGCAGCGCCTCGGCAAAGTGATCGAGGCCCACCAGTTCCGAGGAGCCGGCCAGGATGATGGGCGTGAAGGCCGCGGCGGCCACGCCCGCCAGGGCGGTGAGCGCGCCGACATCATCCGTCGGGTGGTGCGGCGCCGGCAGGTGGCGAACTTCATAATCGGCGGCGATCATGCCGAAGGGCTCACCGCCCGCGGTGCCGAATTCCTCCTCATAGATTTTCTTGAAGACCTGGCTCTGGTCGAATTCGACCGCGCGTTCCAAGTCACGGCAGATCTCCGCCCAGCGTGCCGTCAGCAGGCGCAGGCGGACGCGGCCGCCGGTTGCCGGCAGGCGATCGACCAGCCAGTGAAGGCCACGCCAGGAGCCTTCGAGGCGGCGGAAGCGCGGCTGGTGCAGCACGGCATCGAGTTGCGCGGAGAGCATGGTGTCGAGGACCGCGATGTCGCGATCGAGCGCGGCGCGCAGCGCATCCGCGGGATCGGCCAGGCGTGCGAGGACGGCCAAATGGGCCTCGCCGAACCAGTCGCGCAGGGTGGTGGCGGCGTCGGTTGCCGCCACCAGCACGGCCAAGCTTTCGGCGGCCGACCCCTTGCCCAGGAAGCGGCCGGCGAACACCGCTTCCCTGAGCGGGGGCGCGCCGGCCGTTTCGGGCATCGGGAAGGCCTCCGTCGCGTCAGGACTTCTGCGGGATGCGCGCGACCATGCGCATGGAGGTCGAAAGTTCCTCCATCTGCAGCCACGGCCGCAGATGCGCGACGGCGTTGTAGACACCAGGCTTGCCCGGCACTTCCTTCACCTCGATCTGGGCCTCGCGCAGCGGGTACTTCGCCCGCGATTCCTGGCCGGCGCCTTCCATCGGGTTGACGTAGTTCTGGATCCAGCGGTTCAGCCAGGTCTCGCAGTCCGACGCCTCCATGAAGGAGCCGATCTTGTCGCGCGCCATCACCTTCAGGAAGTGGGCGAAGCGGCTGGTCGCCATGATGTAGGGAAGCCGCGCCGAGATCGCGGCATTCGCGGTGGCCTCGGGGCGGTCATACTTCTTGGGCTTCTGCGTGGTCTG
>CANJXD010000614.1 GCA_947478535.1 Acetobacteraceae bacterium | reverse complement strand
TGCGGCAGATGCAGCAGCCAGCCCGCCCGCGTCAGCGTGGCGGTGAGGCGGGAGACGGTGGAGCGCGGCAGGCGGCAGCGCGCCGCGATCTCCTGGTTGCCGAGCGGCGGGTCCCCGCGCCGGAAGCAGCCCAGCACGTCGAGCCCGCGCGTCAGCGCCGTAACGGTATCCGCGGCCTGGGGCGGCAGGGCTTCCCCCTGGCGACGGCGCGCCATCAGAGCGCCAGACGCTGGCGCGCGGCGGCGTATTCCGTGCGGAGGCGGGCGACGATCTCGGCCACCGGCGGCGCATCCGCAATGCTGCCGACGCCCTGGCCGGCGCCCCAGATATCCTTCCACGGCCGCGCATGGTCCGAGGCGAAGCTCATCGCATCCTTGTCCCGCACGGGCAGTGCCTCCGGGTCCATGCCCTGGGCGAGGATGGAGGGGCGGAGGTAGTTGGCGGGGACGCCGCTGAAATAGGGGGTGTAGATCACGTCCGCCGCGCTGCTGGTGACGATCATCTGCTTGTAGGCCGGCGCGGCATTGGCCTCGGCCGAGGCGATGAAGCGCGTGCCCATATACGCTAGGTCCGCCCCCATCGCCTGCGCCGCCAAGACCTGCCCGCCCTGGGTGATGCTGCCGGAGAGGATGATCGGCCCGGCGAAAATCCGCCGCACCTCCGCCACCAGGGCAAAGGGGGACAGCGTGCCGGCATGGCCGCCGGCGCCGGCCGCCACCAGGATCAGCCCATCGACGCCCGCCTCCAGCGCCTTCTCGGCGTGGCGCAGGTTGGTCACGTCATGGAACACCAGCCCACCCCAGCCATGCACGGCGCGGATCACCGCATCCGGCGCGCGGAGGGATGTGATGATGATCGGCACGCGATGCTGCGCGCAGACTGCGAGGTCATGGTCCAGCCGGTCATTCGACCCGTGCACGATCTGGTTCACGGCATAGGGCGCGTCATGCGCCGTCAGGGCCGCGCCGATGCGCGTCAGCCATTCCCCCAGCGCCTGCTTCGGCCGGGCGTTCAAGGCCGGGAAGGCACCGACGATGCCGGCGCGGCACTGCGCGATCACCAGGTCCGGGTTCGAGACGATGAACATGGGGGAGCCGATAATGGGCAGGGTCAAGCGGCCCTGGAGGACGGCGGGCAGGGGCATGGCGGGGCTTCCGGCGGATCGCTGGGGAGGATGGCGCGGGGCAGGGGAGGCGGCAAGGCATCCGCCTTGAATTCTGTTAAATGGAAATAAGCGCGGCGCGCGTCTCGCTTGACGGTTGGCTTGGGATGCGCGACCAGAAGCCACAACGGGGCGGACAGGCGCCGGCCCATCATTTCTGCCTGACGAAATTCGGGAGAGACGCATGGCCGAGCCGCTCCGCTACGAGATCGCCGGGGGCATCGCCGTCGCGACCATCACCAGCCCGCCCGTCAACGCGCTGTCCGCGCCGCTGCGCGCAGCGCTGATGGACGCCGTGGCGAAGGCCACCGCCGATGCCGGCGTGCGCGCCCTGGTCATCGCGGCGGAAGGGCGCACTTTCGTCGCGGGCGCGGATATCTCCGAATTCGGCAAGCCGCCGGTCCATCCCATTTTGCAGGAGGTCCTGGCGGCGCTGGACGCCTGCCCGAAGCCGACGGTCGCCGCCATTCATGGCGCGGCCCTCGGCGGCGGGCTCGAACTCGCCATGGCCTGCTCGGCGCGGGTGGTCGGCCCGCGCGCGAGCCTGGGGCTGCCGGAGGTGAAACTGGGCATCCTGCCCGGCGCTGGCGGCACGCAGCGGGCGCCGCGGCTGATCGGCGCCGCGGCGGCGCTGCGGATGATCACGAGCGGTGATCCCATCGACGCCAAGGCCGCCGTCGCCGCCGGCCTCGCCGATGCGCTGGAGGAAGGGGATCTGCTGGCGGCCGCCCGCGCCATGGCGGGGACGCTGGCGGATGGGCCGCTGCCCGCCCCTGTCTCCGCGCGCGATGGCGGGCTGGGTACTCGTGAAGCCTTCGAGGCGGAGGCTGCGAAGCTGGCCGCGCGGGCGAAGACGGAACCGCAGATCGCGGAATGCATCGCCAGCGTCCGCAACGCCTTCGACCTGCCCTTCGCCGAGGCCATCGCGGCCGAGCGCGCGGCCTTCCTTCGCCTCGTCGTCGATCCCCGCAGCAAGGCGCTGCGCCACGTATTCTTCGCGGAGCGCGAGGCCGCACGCATCGCCGGCCTCCCCGCCGGGACGAAGGCGCGGGAGGTGAAGCGCGCCGCCGTGCTGGGCTCCGGCACCATGGGCGCGGGGATTGCCATGTGCTTCGCCAATGCCGGCATCCCCGTCCGCGTGGTGGAGACGGATGCCGAGGCCTCCGCCCGCGGCATGGCCCGCATCCGCGGCACCTATGATGCGAGTGTGAAGCGCGGCAGCCTGACCGAAGCAGCGCGGGATGCGCGGATGGCGCTGATCGAGGGCTCCGTGGGCCTGGAGAGCGCCGGCGACGCGGACATGGTGGTGGAGGCGATCTTCGAGGACCTGGAACTGAAGAAGCAGGTCTTCGCGACGCTCGATCGCGTGACCAAGCCTGGCACGGTGCTCGCCACCAACACCTCCTACCTCGATATCGATGCGATGGCGGCGGCGACGACGCGGCCGGGCGATGTGCTGGGGATGCATTTCTTCTCCCCGGCCAATGTCATGAAGCTGCTGGAGATCGTCCGCGCGAAGGACACCTCGGCCGAGGCGCTGGCGACGGCGGCGGAGATCGGCCGGAAGCTGAAGAAGGTGCCGGTCGTCGTCGGTGTCTGCTTCGGCTTCGTCGGCAACCGCATGCTGGCGCGCCGCAGCGCGCAGGTGGAACGCATGCTGATGGAAGGGGCCACGCCGAGCCAGATCGACGCGGCACTGGTCGAATTCGGCTTCAAGATGGGGCCCTGCGCGATGGCCGACCTCGCCGGCCTCGATGTGAGCTGGCGGATGCGCCAATCCATGGGCAAGCGCGCGGCGGTGGCGGACGCGCTGGTGGAAGCCGGGCGGCTCGGCCAGAAGACGCAGAAGGGATACTTCGTCTATCCCGAGGGCGCCCGCACCGGCCAGCCGGACCCGGCGGCGGAAGCCATCATCGCCGAGGTTGCCATGCGGGAAGGCGTGGTGCGGCGCAGCCTCGACGCGACGGAGATCCTGGATCGACTGGTGCTGCCGATGGTCAATGAAGGCGCGCTGATCCTGGCCGAAGGCATCGCGGCGCGGCCGGGCGATATCGATGTCGTCTGGCTCAACGGCTACGCTTGGCCGGCCTGGCGCGGCGGGCCGATGCACTACGCCGACGCCATCGGCCTGAAGCACGTCGTGGATCGCCTCAACGCCTTCGCCGACCAGACGGGGGATGAGACGCTGCGTCCCGCGCCGCTGCTGGCGAGACTGGCGGCGGAGGGCGGCAGCTTCGCGGGGCTCAAGGCCAACGGATGAAACCCTGGGACGCCGCCTATCCCCCGGAATGCCGGTGGGATGCGCCGATCAGGACCGGCACGCTGCC
>CANJXD010000613.1 GCA_947478535.1 Acetobacteraceae bacterium | reverse complement strand
AGGCGTTCGAGCCGGTGCTGATCGAAGGCAAGGCGATCCAGCTGCATCCGCTGGTGTGCGCGGCCTTCAACGCCGACTTCGACGGCGACCAGATGGCCGTGCACGTGCCGCTCTCGCTCGAGGCGCAGCTCGAGGCGCGCGTTCTGATGATGTCCACCAACAACATCCTCAGCCCCGCCAATGGCAAGCCGATCATCGTGCCGAGCCAGGACATCGTGCTCGGGCTCTACTACCTCAGCCTGGAGACGCCGGAATTCGTCGTCGCCAAGAAGCTGGCGGAAGATGTGCAGGTGCTGGTCACCAGCGCTGATGTGAAGCGTGGCGTAGGTCTGACGGAAGCCGAGCTCGGCGCCCTCAAGCACCGCCCGCATGTGTTCGGTGGGCTGGGTGAGGTGGAGCAGGCGTTGGCCAATGGCGCCATCAACCTGCACACCGCCGTCCATGCCCGCGTGCCGACGCCGAAGGAGCCGGGTGGCAAGGAACTGGCGACGGTCATCACCACGCCGGGCCGCCTCATGATGGGCGCCCTGCTGCCGCGTGACCCGCGCACGCCCTATTCCCTGCTGAACCGCCAGCTGACGAAGAAGTCGATCTCCGACGTGATCGACGCCGTCTATCGTCACTGCGGCCAGAAGGAGAGCGTGATCTTCGCCGACCGGCTGATGGGCCTGGGCTTCCGCCACGCGGCGAAGGCCGGCATCAGCTTCGGCAAGGACGACATGGTCATGCCGGACAGCAAGTACACGCTGATCGGGCAGACCAAGGACCAGGTGAAGGAATTCGAGCAGCAATACCTCGACGGCCTGATCACCGCGGGCGAGCGCTACAACAAGGTGGTCGACGCCTGGTCGCGCTGCTCGGAAGAAGTCGCGCAGGCGATGATGAAGGAAATCAGCCGCACGGAGATCGGCAAGCCGATCAACTCCGTCTGGATGATGTCGCATTCCGGCGCCCGTGGCTCGCCGGCGCAGATGCGCCAGCTTGCCGGGATGCGCGGCCTGATGGCCAAGCCCTCGGGTGAGATCATCGAGCAGCCGATCATCAACTGCTTCAAGGAAGGCCTCACCGTTCTCGAGTACTTCAACTCGACGCACGGCGCCCGGAAGGGCCTGGCCGACACCGCGCTGAAGACGGCGAATTCGGGCTACCTGACCCGTCGCCTGGTGGACGTCGCGCAGGACTGCATCATCGTCGATGACGATTGCGGGACGGAACGCGGCATTACCGTGCGCGCCGTGATGGATGGCGGCGAGGTCGTCTCCTCGCTCTCCGAACGCATCCTCGGCCGGACGACGCAGGAAGACGTGATGGACCCGGCGACTGCCCAGGTCCTGGTGAAGAACAACACGCTGATCGAGGAGCCGGAAGCGGACCTCATCGAGAAGGCGGGCGTGGAAGCGGTGAAGATCCGCTCCGTGCTGACCTGCGATGCCCGGGTTGGCGTCTGCGGCCATTGCTACGGCCGAGACCTCGCACGCGGCACGCCGGTCAACACCGGTGAGGCCGTGGGCGTCATCGCCGCGCAGTCGATCGGTGAGCCCGGCACGCAGCTGACGATGCGCACCTTCCACATCGGTGGCGCGGCGCAGCGCGGCGCGGAGCAATCCGCGGTCGAGGTGATCGCCGATGGCACGGTGAAGTTCCTGAACCGCGTCGTCGTCACCACCAGCCAGGGTGCGACCATCGTCATGGCCCGCAATTGCGAGTCCCTGCTGCTGGACGCGAATGGCCGCGAGCGTGGCCGCAACCGCGTGCCCTATGGTGCCAAGCTGCTGGTCGAGGAAGGCCAGGCGGTGACGCGCGGCCAGAAGATCGCGGAGTGGGACCCCTTCACGCTGCCGATCATCACGGAGAAGAACGGCAAGGTCGAGTTCTCCGACCTGATCGAGAACGTCACCCTCATGGATCGCATGGACGAGGTGACGGGGCTGAGCTTCAAGGAAGTGGTGGAATACAAGTCGGTCGGCCGCGCCGCCGACCTGCGCCCCCGCCTGATCCTGCGCGACGGCGCCGGCAATGTGGTGAAGCGCGACAACGGCACGGAATCGATCACCGTGCTGCCGCCTGGCTCGATTCTCTCGGTCGACAACGGCAAGGAAGTCAGCATCGGCGACGTCATCGCGCGCATGCCGCGCGAATCGTCGAAGACGCGTGACATCACCGGCGGTCTGCCGCGAGTCGCCGAATTGTTCGAGGCGCGTCGTCCGAAGGATGCGGCGATCATCGCCGATGTCGATGGGCGCGTGGAATTCGGCAAGGACTACAAGGCCAAGCGCCGCATCCTGGTGGTGCCGGAACAGCTGGGCGATGAGCCCACGACTCCGCGTGAATACCTGGTGCCGAAGGGCAAGCACGTCTCGGTGCAGGAAGGCGACTACGTGAAGGCCGGCGACCCGCTCGTTGACGGCCCGCGCGTGCCGCATGACATCCTGCGCGTCCTCGGGGTGGAGGCACTGGCCAACTACCTCGTGAACGAAATCCAGGACGTCTATCGTCTGCAGGGCGTGAAGATCAACGACAAGCACATCGAGGTGATCGTTCGCCAGATGCTGCAGAAGGTTGAGATCCTTGATGCCGGCGACACGACTTACCTGGTGGGCGAGACGGTCGAGCGAATCGAGTTCGAGGTCGAGAACGAGAAGCGAATCGCCCTGAAGGAACGCCCCGCACGCGCCGAGCCGGTGCTGCAGGGCATCACCAAGGCGTCGCTGCAGACCACGTCCTTCATCTCGGCCGCCTCCTTCCAGGAGACGACCAGGGTGCTCACCGAGGCGGCGACCGCAGGCAAGGTCGACCACCTCATGGGTCTGAAGGAAAACGTGATTGTCGGGCGGCTTATCCCGGCCGGTACGGGCTCGGTGATGAACAAGCTGCGGGCGGTTGCAGCCCAACGCGATCGCGGCCGCATCCCCGTGGCGCCGGCACCTCTGCCGGGCCCGGCGCGGGCGGCCGAGTAAGGCATACGCAGGGGCCTCACGGCCCCTGCAATCCCCTCCCGGCGTGGCTAAGGCCGAAGGGGGAGGGGAGGTTCGCGGCGCGGCCCTGGGGCATCCCGGAGACGCGGCGCGCCTAGGTGGCGTGGAACCGCGTGGCTGACCCGGAAACGGTGGTCGCGTTGCTCGCAAGGGTCCCACTTCGCTTGACTCAGTTCGGGCCGCCGGATAGAAACCGCGGCCTTGGTCGGATTTGACGCTGTGAGCGTCGGATTGGCCGGGTGAATTTTTTGTCCAGAGCGATGCGCTGGCGGTGCCGCTCCCGGGTTCGGGGGCTGAGGCCGGTGGCAGGGACATTAGCCCGCAGGAATGCGCTATTGCGCGTTCCCCGCGGGTTGAAGTGTTTGCCGATCGCGGTGGAAAGATGGACGGGCACGAAGGGGCGTCATGCCGACGATCAACCAGCTCATCGCCAACGGGCGTGAGCCTCTCGCGAAGCGGAACAAGGTTCCGGCGCTGCAGGGTAGCCCGCAGAAGCGCGGCGTTTGCACGCGCGT
>CANJXD010000612.1 GCA_947478535.1 Acetobacteraceae bacterium | reverse complement strand
CCATGATGATCGGCACCAATGGCGCCCGCCCGCGCCTGCAGCATTGGGCGGAAGGCAGCCGGCCGGAGGAGGGTGAGCGCGTCGTCACCAGCGCGGAGGGCGTGGCCTTCCCGGCCGGCCTGCCGATCGGCGTTGTCCGCTGGACCGCGGGTGGGGTGGCGGAGATCGAGATGTTCGCCCGGCTGGATCGGCTGGACATCGTGCGGCTGTTCGATTTCGGCCTGGGGGGCATCCTGCCGCCCGAAGCCGTCGCGCGGCCTGAGCCGCGCGGCCGGCGCTGAGGGGAGCCCCGGATGGTCGGGCGGCCCGAGCCTTCGCCCGGCCTGCTGCGGCGACTCGACGACTTCGCACGCGCCGCCTTCCCGGTAACGAGCACGGCTGTGCTGATGATCTTCGGATCCGGCATGACTGGGTTGCCTACGGTTGTGCCGGCCGTGGCGCTGCCCTGCATCGTCTTCTGGTCGATCTTCCGGCCGGGGGCCATGCCACCGCCCGCGGTCTTTCTGCTGGCCCTGTTGCAGGACCTTCTGACCCTGGCGCCATTGGGCACCGGCATTGTCACGCTGCTGGTGGCGCATGGCCTGGCGGTGTCCTGGCGGCGTTTCCTGGTCCGCCAGTCCTTCGTCTTCGTCTGGCTCGCCTTCTGTGGCTTCGCCGCGGGTGCGGCCGGCATCGGCTGGATGCTGACCGCCCTGCTGGCCTGGGACCTGCCGGCCCCTGCGCCCTCCATGCATCAGGCGGCGCTGTCCGCCGGCCTGTATCCGGCCTTCGCCTTCGCGCTCGGCCGCATCCATACAGTGATGCGACGGGCGGAGGAGCTGCTGTGAGCGAGTGGCCAACCTGCCTCCGGCCCGCCGGGCCGCGACCGCGTGTCGGCGGCAGGGCAAGCGCGCGCCCGCCGGCCGAGGGCTCCGTTCCATGAGCCGGAAGCAGAGGGAGGAGGAGAGGCTTCGCAGCATCTTCAGCCGGCGAGCCCTGCTGCTGGGCGCGGGCCAGATGGGGCTGCTGGGGTTCCTCGCCCATCGCCTGCACACGTTGCAGGTGGATGAGGGGGAACGCTACGCGACGCTGGCGGAGGAAAACAGGCTTTCCGCACGCCTCCTCGCCCCGCCGCGCGGGCGTGTGCTGGACCGCGAAGGCCGGGTCATCGCCGGCAACCAGCTCAACTGGCGCGCCCTGCTGGTCGCGGAGCAGACCTCGGATGTCGCGGCGACCCTGGAAACCTTCACCAAGATCGTGCCGCTCTCCGATGTCGAGCGGCAGAGGATCGAGCGCGAAATCCGCCGCCGGCGCCGCTTCGTGCCCGTCGTGGTGCGGGAATTCCTGAGCTGGGAGGAAATGGCGCGGATCGAGCTGAACGCGCCCGACCTGCCGGGGATCAGCGTCGATGTCGGCACCACCCGCCATTATGCCGAAGGCGAGCATCTTTCCCACATCGTCGGCTACGTCGCCCCCCCGGCGGAGCGCGACATGGATGGCGATCCGCTGCTGGAATTGCCGGGAATCCGCGTCGGCCGCGCGGGGATCGAGCGGCACCATGATCTGGCGCTGCGGGGTCGCGCCGGCGCGGTGCAGCTGGAGGTCAACGCCGTTGGCCGCGTGATCCGGGAATTGGATCGGCGGGAGGGCGTGCAGGGCCAGGATGTGCAGCTTTCCGTCGATGCCGAATTGCAGAAATCCATCCGCGGCAAGATCGAGGAAGGCACCTCCGTCGTGCTGATGGATGCGCGGAATGGCGAATTGCTCGCCATGGCGACGCAGCCCTCCTTCGACCCCAATGTGTTCAATTCCGGCGTTTCCGCCGCGCAATGGCGGGAATGGACTGCCAATCGCGCCACGCCGCTGATCAACAAGGCGACCAACGGGCTCTATGCACCGGGCTCCACCTTCAAGATGGTGGTGGCGCTGGCGGGGCTGGAGGCGCGGGTGGTGACGCCCGGTGAGCGCATCACCTGCCCGGGCTACATGGACCTCGGCGATGCGCGCTTCCATTGCTGGCATCGGCCCGGCCATGGCGGCATGGATATGCGGACCGGCATCAAGTTGTCCTGCGATGTCTATTTCTACGAATTGGCGAAGCGCATCGGCATGGACCGGATTGCCGCCATGGCGCGCCGCTTCGGGCTTGGGGTGCCGCTCGATATCGAATTGCCCGGCACGCGGCAGGGCATGGTGCCGACGCGCGAATGGCGCCTGGCGCAAGGCAAGCCCTGGGCGCTCGGCGATACGGTCGTGCACGGCATCGGCCAGGGCTTCTACCAGCTGACGCCGCTATCCCTGGCGACGATGACGGCGCGCCTCGCGACCGGCCGTGCGGTGCAGCCGCACCTGACACGCTCCATCGGGGGCCGCCCTGTCCGCGGTGTCCGGGCGGAGGATTGGCCGAGCCTCGGGATTCCCGAACGGGACCTGCGCCTGGTGCGAGAGGCGATGTGGGCCGTGGTGAACGAACAGGGGGGCACGGCGCGTATCGCCAAGCTGCCGAATGAAATGGGCGCCCTGGCCGGCAAGACCGGCACGACCCAGGTCCGCCGCGTGTCCCGTGAACAGCGCGAACGGGGTTTCCGGGTGGAGCAGATGCCGCGGGAATGGCGCCCGCACGCGCTATTCGTCGCCTTCGCGCCGTTGGAAAATCCGATCTTCGCCGTCTCCGTGGTGGTCGAACACGGCACCAGCGGTGCGGCCGCTGCCGCGCCACTCGCCCGCGATGTGCTGATCGAGGCCTTCCAGCGTCTCCGCCCAGGTCCCGGCGGCTTGCCGGCCCGGGTGGCGGAAGCGCCACGGACCAATACAGGAACCCGCCCATGAAGTTTGAACGGCGGTTGCTGCTGCGGGAACGCGGGGTCGGCATCTTCGAGAAGCTCTGGCAGATCCCCTGGGCCTTCGTCGTCCTGCTCTGCGCGGTGGGGGGGGTTGGCTATGTCGCGCTCTACTCCGCTGGAGGCGGGGCGCCGGAGCCCTATGCCGCGCGGCATGCCATCCGCTTCGGCTTTGGCCTGGTGATGATGGTGTCGATCGCGCTGATCGATATCAGGCTGATCGCGCGCTTCGCCTGGGTGGGCTACGCCATCGGCCTGGCGCTGCTGGTCCTGGTCGCGCTGCATGGCCAGGTGGGGAAGGGCGCGCAACGCTGGATCGATGTGGGGCCGGTGCAGATCCAGCCTTCAGAACTGATGAAGATCATGCTCGTTGTCGCGTTGGCGTCCTGGTTCCACAAGGCGTCCTGGGAAAGGGTGGGGAACCCGCTGTTCCTGATCCCGGCACTGATCGCGGTGCTCGTGCCGGCGGCGCTGATCTTCAAGCAGCCCAACCTCGGCACGTCCCTGATCACCGTCATGGTGGGGGGCGCGATGTTCTTCGCGGCGGGTGTCCGGCTGTGGAAATTCGCGCTGGTGGTGGGTGCTGTCGCGATCGCGGCGCCGATCGTCTACGACAATCTGCACGACTACCAGCGCGCCCGGATCACCACCTTCCTGGACCCAGAGAGCGATCCCCTGGGCGCCGGGTACAATATCAT
>CANJXD010000611.1 GCA_947478535.1 Acetobacteraceae bacterium | reverse complement strand
TAAGGCGGGTTTCATGATGCGTGACGCCCGGCGGGGGCTGATGGCCGCCGGGCTTCTGGCCCCTGCGGCGCTGGTCTTCGCGTTGCTGTTCCTGTGGCCGCAATTCGGGCTGTTCCTGCAATCCATCCCGGCCTCGGCACCGCTCGGCCAATATGAGCGGTTCCTGGGCGACAGCTATTATCTCGGCGTGCTCGGCAATTCGCTGCTGCTCGGGCTCTGCGTCACGCTGGTGACGCTGCTGCTGGGCTTTCCGCTGGCCTATCTCCTGGCGCGGGCGGAAACCCGCTGGGCCGGGCTGCTGCTGCTGCTGACGAGTTTTCCGTTGTGGGTTTCCGCCGTCGTCCGCAGCTTCGCCTGGATGGTGCTGTTCTTCCGCAACGGCGTGGCCAGCCGGCTGCTGCAATCCACGGGGCTGGTGGAGCATAATTTCCAGCTGCTCGGCACCTTCGCCGGTGTGGTTGTGGCTCTGGCGCAGGTGCTGCTGCCGATCATGATCGTGACGCTCTATGCCGTGATCCGCGGCATCGACCGGGACCTGGAACATGCCGCGATGAACCTCGGCGCGCCGCCGGTCATCGCGCTGTGGCTGGTGACGCTGCGGCTGGCGCGCGGTGGCGTGCTGGCGGGATCGCTGCTGGTGTTCTCGCTGTCCGTCTCGGCCTTCGCGACGCCGTCGCTGGTGGGCGGCGCGCGGGCGCATTTCATGGCGGTGACGATCTACGAACAGACGCTGGAATTGCTGGACTGGCCCTTTGCCGCGGCGATCGCGGCCATTCTGCTGGCGATCTCGCTGTCCGTGGCACTCACCTATGGCAAGCTGCTGGGCGATGCGAAGGAGCAGGCGCGATGACCTCGCCCCGCCATCCCTTCGGATTCGTGCTGTGGCTGCTGGCCGCGATCACCTTCGTCTATCTGCTGGGGCCGTTATTCGTCATCGTCGCGGCATCCTTCAGCGATACCGGATACCTCGCCTTCCCGCCGCAGGGGTTTTCGCTGCGCTGGTATCGCCAGGCGCTGGGGGATAGCCGCTACCTCAACGGCTTCTTCGTCAGCATCCGGCTGGCCGGCACCGTCGCAGTGCTGTCGCTGGTGATCGGCACGGCGGCGGCGGTGGCGCTGACGCGGTTCCGCTTCCCCGGGCGCACGCTGCTGGAAGCGCTGTTCCTCTCGCCGCTGGTCTTGCCGGGCTTGGTTCTCGCCGTGGCGCTGACGCTGTTCTTCTCGGCCAATCCCGTGGCGCCGCCGGGGATGCCGCGGCTGATCGTCTCCCACCTCCTGGTTGGCGTGCCGCTGGTGCTGCGGGTGATGCTGCCGGTGCTGCGGCGTGTCGATCGATCGGTGGAGGAGGCGGCGCAGAACCTGGGTGCTTCCCCCGTACAGGCATTTTTCCTGGTGACGCTACCGGCCTTGCGGCCGGGGTTGTTCGCCGCCGCCGCCTTGGCGTTCATATTCTCATTCGACGAGGTCGAGATGGCCCTGTTCCTCGGCTCGGCGCGCGATGCACCGCTGACCGTCGTGCTCTATGGCGCCGCACAGATGCAGATGGACCCGACGGTCGCGGCCGTCTCCTCCATGCTGATCCTGCTGGCGCTGGTGCTGATGGTGGCACAACAGGCGTATGCAAACCGATGACCAGTGTCAGTGCGGACCTTGTCCTCGAAGGGCTGGCGCGGCGCTATGGCGCGACGACGGCGGTGGCGCGGATGGACCTGGCCGTGGCGCCGGGCGAACTCGTCGCGCTGCTCGGACCTTCCGGCTGCGGCAAGACGACGACGCTGCGGATGGTGGCGGGCTTCGTCGAGCCTTCCGAGGGGACCATCCGCATCGGCGGGCGGGACATCACCAGGCTGCCGCCGCACAAGCGCGATACCGGGATGGTGTTTCAGTCGTATGCGCTGTTCCCGCATCTGTCGGTGGCGGAGAACATTGCCTTCGGGCTGCAACGCCGTGGCGTGGCAAAGGCGGAGATCGCGGCGCGCGTGGCCCGCATGGTGGCGCTGCTGCAACTCGGTGGGCTGGAGAAGCGCCTGCCACGCCAGCTTTCCGGCGGGCAGCAGCAGCGCGTCGCGGTCGGCCGCGCGCTGGTGATCAACCCCGCCGTCGTGCTGCTGGATGAGCCCTTCTCGAACCTCGACGCGCTGCTGCGGGAAGGCACGCGGATCGAGCTGCGGCGGCTGCAGACGGAGCTTGGCCTGACGACGCTGTTCGTCACGCATGACCAGGCGGAGGCGATGGCAATTTCCGACCGCATCGCCGTGATGAACAAGGGCCGCCTCGAACAGCTCGGCACCCCGCGGGAGGTCTATGACCGGCCGGCGACCCGCTTCGTCGCCGGCTTCATCGGCCGCGCCAACCTGTTCGATGCGAAGCCCGGTGCTGCGGGCGGGCTGTTCAGCGAGGATGGCATCCCGCTCGGCGCGCCGGGCGCCGGCACCTATGTGCTGCGGCCGGAGAAGATCGCGCTGGAGGACGGCGCTGCCGAAGGCCCCGATTGCGTGGCGGGCGTCGTGGAAGTCGTGAGCTTCCTCGGCACCGGCGCGCAGGCCGTCATGCGGCTGGCTGGCGGCCGCGCGCTGCTGGTGGAAGGCCCCGCGAGCCTTTCCGACCTTCGCCCTGGCAGCCGCGTCACGGCACGCTGGCGCGCCAGTGACCTGACACTCATCCCCGAACCCTGAGGATCAACACCATGCGCTTCGGTACCGCGGAGGCCGCGCCCGGCGAACTCGCCACCGGCGTCATCGAGCTTGGCCACGACAACATCCTTCCGCTGGTCTCCCCGGTCATGCTCGCGCATGGCGCGCGGCCTGGGCCGCGGATGTATCTGCAATGCCTGATCCATGGCGGGGAGAATGTCGGGCCGATCTCGGCGGCACGTTTTCTGCGTTCGCTCGACCTGAAGGAATTGAAGGGCAGCATCGCGGCGCTGATGGTGGCCAACCCGCTCGGCCAGCGCGCGCATTCGCGCCTGACGCCGCAGGATGGCACCAACCTCAACCGCATCTTCCCCGGCAGCCCGAAGGGCAGTGTCGGTGAGCAGATCGTGGACCGGCTGCTGTCCCTGGCCGGGGAGCATGGCGGGGATGTCGTGCTCGACCTGCATAGTGGCGGGGAGCTGACGATCACGGCCTTCTACGTCATCCATGACGCGAAGTTCGATGGGGCGCAGCAGCAGGCCTCCAAGGCGCTCGCGGCACAGGTGGGCAGCCGCTACCAGTGGGGGGCGTCGGAGGATTGGATGGATGGCACCTTCCTCGCTCATGTCAGCCGCACGCATCGCAAGACCGCGCTGATCATCGAAAGCGGCGGAGGCGCGCGGGTGCGGGAGGAGGATCTGGCGAATTTTTCCACCGCGCTGAACGGTGCGGCGCGGGCGATGGGGATGATCGCGGGGGATCCGCCGGTGGCGACCGATGTGCGGCGCGGCGGCAATGCCGTGCATGTGAAATGCACGAAGGGCGGCTTCTGGGACTGCATGGTCGAGCCCGGGCAGGACATGGTCGCCGGGCAGGTGATGGGCCGGATGATCGACCT
>CANJXD010000610.1 GCA_947478535.1 Acetobacteraceae bacterium | reverse complement strand
GTCACGATCCGCGGGAAAAGGTATCAGCCCTCGACAGCATCCGCCGAGATTTCATTTGCCACTTCACTTGGGATATGTCCCAAATAGTGGATACCCGCCAACGTCTCCTGCTTCGGGCCCCTCATTGAAATAGTCACGTAATGGCTTGGCGCACGGGGGCTTGATCGCCGATTCACGGCCTTGTCATGCCCCAGCCAGCAGGCGCACGCCATCTATCAACCGCGGCGCGAGATCAGCGCCGGCATGGAAGCCGAGGCGATGAGCATTCCCGAAACGCGCGAGCAGGCTGCACCGATGGCGCCCAGCGAAGCTCCCGGCCATCGCGCCAGCGCGGCCGATCACCATGTAGGGGCGCGGATCCGCGAGCGCCGGGTGATGCTGGGCCTCTCCCAGCAGCAACTGGCCAAGCTGATCGGGGTCACCTACCAGCAGGCCCACAAGTATGAGCGCGGGCTGAACCGCATCTCCGCCGGCCGGCTGTTCGAGATCGTCCAGGTGCTGGGCGTGCCGGTGGCCTGGTTCTTCGAGGGCCTGACCCCCAGCAGCGAAACGCCGGAGGCCTCACCCCGCCAGCGCATGTGCCTGGAACTCGCCCGCAACTTCGCGCTGATCGACAATGACAAGCACCAGGAAGCGCTGAGCCAGATGGCCCGCGTATTGGCCGCCCAGTCCCAGGCCGAACGCGGCCGGGGCTGATGCCAATTCTCACTGAGCGGAACCTGCGGCCGGCGACGCCGGCCGAGCGGCCGAATGGCCGCCGCCGGAAGTGCGGCGAGCCAAGCGAAGCGCCGGCGCCTGAGGGCAGATCGGTCACGATCTGCTGGATTTGGTATCAGGTGGAGCGAGCCGATCGGCGACCTCCAGCAGCAGCGCGTTCATCTGCTCCTGGAGGATGGTTTGCACGAGATGCGGATCGCGTCCGATCTCGGCGGCAATCAGCCCCGACACGCGCGCAGGCCAGTTCAGCACCGCATCGCGCATGCCGGCGGCAAACTCATCGATGCGATGGTCGGCGGTGACGACATCAATCAGCCGCCCCTTCTCCTGGTCCAGCGCGACGCGCTGCGCTTCGACGCTGAGCGCGAGGCGGGCCAGGGCGAGCCGCTCGATCGCGGTCGTCTCGGCCGGCGACGCTAGCGGCGAGCGGCCGGGCGTCGCCGTGGCCAGCATGTCCTGGCGAACCCGCTCAACGTCCCAGGCGCCGTCGGCGTCGCGGCTGATACGGCCCGCACGCTCGGCCTTGAGGATGGAGGTATGGTTGAGCCCGAGGCGGCGAGCCAATTCCCGGCCGGAGTTGGTGCGTTCCGTCATGGGTATCTCCGGCAATGGGACCGCCTGGCGCGCAGGCCGGTGCCTGGGCTGGTGCCTGGGTCAGACGCGGGCACCAGCGGCCGTCGCGACGAAGCGTCTATTTATCAATGTTTTGGCGAGCGAAATCGCTGCCTGTGGTGCCCGGTGGCGCCCATAAATTTCGCCTGGCGCTAGCGAAGTGGCGCGCGCCTGCCCCCCGCATACAGCGGGGCCAGGAAGGACCCTGCCGATCGAGATGCACTGTCTCGCCTGAGCGACGCTGCGGCTCTTGAGCCGCGCTGCGGTCACACCTTTTCGAGGTGTCCAGATGATAGACCAAGTGGATTTCGGTGCGCAACGCGACAACCTTTCGCTGCGCTACGCATGATTACGCTGCGATGATTTTTCTTTGATCGACGCGCGGATCATCACGCCGCCCGTGTTCGCGGCACGAGCCCGAAGTGCCCTGCCAGCACGCTGAGCGTCGCCACCAGCATGCCCTGCGCCTGAGGTGGTGCGACGGGGCGTCCGCCCCATCCCTGGCGCATGGCCCACTCCCGTACTGACATCTCCATGCCGACAACGTGCCATGCGCAGGAGCCTGCCGCGCTGTCGTGCCCACCCAGTGCGTCGAGCGCGTTGGCGACCTTCCGACGCGCATCGATGTTCCGCTCCGACAGCGCGTCTGCGGTTTTTCCAGGCAGCCGCAGCAGCGGCGAACGCGCCATTCCATCCAGGGCGGCGCTGCGGAACAGCGCACGGAAGTAGCCGCCAGCGTCGTGCATCTGCTGGGTGATGGTCCCGTTCGCCAACATCATGCCCAGCGTGTCCACGGCACGGCGATGCTGCACGGGGCTGCCCGTCTCGGGATCAGCGTCGCGGATCGGCTCGCCGAAGCCGCCATGCTGTAGCCGCCACTTCGACGGGCCCATCGATTCTTTCTGCTTCGTGGTCTTTGCTTTGCGCTTACCGGCCATGGGTCTTCTCCTGCTGCCGTGGGCCCCAGCGGCGCACGGCTTCGTTCTGGATTGCCTGGCGCAGCCAGGGATCGGTGATGTCCTCGGGGTGCAGCGAGACGACGCCCTGCTGCTGCCAGACGCGGCGGCGCAGCATCTCCATCTCGGGCGTGGTGGTGTCGCGGCGGGTACCGCGGTCGAGGGACGAGCGAGGGGGACGCGGAGAGCCGAGCAGCGTCATGCCGGCACCATCAGCGCGTCGAGCGACACCGGCCTGCCCTTGCACTCCAGGATGGCTTCGGCGGCGGCCTCGTAGACCTCCACGCCATGCGACCGAAGCCAGGCGTTCTTCCAGTGCGGCGTCGGGTTGGTCTTCACCACCTCGACTGCGGTAGTGACGGCGCCGCCCTCGATCAGCACCATGTCGCAGATGCAGACCAGCGCGCCCCACCGCTTGCGCAGCATGGGGGCGGTGGGCTTCCGGCTGAACCCACACTGGTCCCAGGCGGTCACGCCGCCGCCACCCGCAGTGAATGGATACTCGATCACCACGTGGAAGGGTGCCGGCTCGCCGACTGCGGCGGCGACTGCCGTCAGCCAAGTTGCCAGGCGACGTTTGGCGCAGCTGTGCTCAGCACTCTCGCGGTTCTGCAGGCCGCGGCTGAGGAAGGCGGGGAGCGCCATCTACGCAATCCCCCTGGCAGAGACACAACACCCCGCTAACTCACTGATATATATATTATTGTTATATATGTTATTATGTAGAGACCTCTCCCTCTCCGACCCCATGCGCGTGGCGTGGGGGGTCTCCCGTTCGTGCCCGCGCACGAAAGAACAAAAATCACAAATAGCCATTATCAATGGCTTATGGGCGGGGGCCTGTTTTCCGTTATTCATCGCCGGCGCCCTCGCCCGCGAGCATCTCGTCGGGCGCCTGAACCAGGGCGTAGCGCGGGCCGGGCGGGCGGCCGATGCCGTTGTAAGGAGGCGGCGGCATTTCGACCACCACGCCGTTGGTGACCAGCGCGTCGACCACCTCGCTGAGTTCGCGTGCGACGAGCTTCAGCCCCTTGTGGAACATGTCGCGCCGGCTGCATGGGCCATGTTTGCCGATGATGTTGATGGCCTTGTTCAAGCGCTTCTCGAATTCGCTGTCCGCCAGGAAGCGGCCTGCATCGCTGTCAAACAGCGTCCAATATTTTCCACCCAGCAGCGCCCAAAACTTTCCAGTTCAGGCGCCCATTTTCGGCTGTTTCCGCCTTTGCTTGAACCGGAAGGAATCATT
>CANJXD010000609.1 GCA_947478535.1 Acetobacteraceae bacterium | reverse complement strand
CGCATAGGCCACGGCATCGACGCGCGCCCAATACAGCGCGGCCAGGCACATCGGGCAGGGCTCGCAACTGGTGTAGACGGTCGCACCCTTCAGGTCGAAGCGGCCGAGGGCGGCGCAGGCGCGGCGGATCGCCACCACCTCGGCATGCGCCGTCGGGTCGTTGGTGGAGGTGACCTGGTTCCAGCCCTCCGCCACGACTTTCCCGTCCATCACCACCACGGCACCGAAGGGGCCGCCAGCGCCACCCTGCATGCCGCGGCGGCTCACCGCGATCGCCTGGCGCATGAAGTCATCATCAGTCATATCGACCGCGCGAAGGTTTCACCTTCGCTCCCTCAGACGCCGGGCGCCGCGCATCCGCGCGGCTTGGCTTCGCGACATGCGTCGCGGCGCCCGTTCGGGCGCTCGGCCCTGCGGGCCGCAGGTCCGACATTTTGCCGGCGGGTATCATGCCATCGTCCCTTCACCTTTCGCGCGGGAGGCGCCACCTTCCGGGGAACGGAGGGCATTGCATGCCGCTTACACTGTCGATCCTCGATCAATCCACCATCGCTTCCGGCCGCACCGCCGATGAGGCGATCCGGGAGACGCTGGCGCTCGCCCAGTTGGCGGATGGCTGGGGCTATCACCGCTTCTGGATGGCGGAACACCACAATAGCGCCAGCCATGCCGGCTCGGCGCCCGAGATTCTCTGTGCCGCCATCGCCGCGACGACGAAGCGAATCCGCATCGGCACCGCGGGGATCATGCTGCCGCATTACTCCGCGCTGAAGGTGGCCGAACAGTTCCGGGTGCTGGAGGCGCTGGCGCCGGGGCGCATCGACCTTGGCGTCGGCCGCGCGCCGGGCAGCGATGGGCGCACGGCCTATGCGCTGAACCCCGATGCGGCGCAGGCGGCGGACCGCTTCCCCCAGCAGGTGCAGGATTTGATGGGCTGGCTCGGCGATGGGCTGCCGGAAAGCCATCCCTTCCGCATGGTGACCGCGAGCCCTGCCGTGCCGACGCGGCCGCAGGTCTGGATCCTCGGCAGTTCCGATTTCGGCGCGCAGCTCGCCGCCTATTTCGGCCTGCCCTACTGCTTCGCCCACTTCATCACCGATGGCCGCGGCAGCGAGGATGCGATGACGCTGTACCGCGATGGCTTCCGCCCGCACCCCGGCAAGGCTGGGCGGCTGGCGGCCCCGCATGGGGCGCTTGGCGTCTTCGCGCTGACGGCCTCCACTGAGGCGGAGGCCCTGCGACTGTTCAAGTCCCGCGAGTTGTGGAAGCTGTCCCGCGACCGCGGGATCTTCCCGGCCCTGCCCAGCGTGGAGGAGGCCGAGGCCTTCGACTATGCGCCCGAGGAGCGGGTGCGGCTGGAGCGGATGCGGGCCAAGGCGCTGGTCGGCGCGCCGGAACAGGTGGCGGCGAAGCTGGCGGCGCTCGCCGCGGCAAACGGGGTCGAGGAAGTGGCCGTGCTGACCGCCTGCCACGACCCGGCGGCGCGACGGGAGAGTTTTCGCCTGCTCGCGGAAGCGAATGCCGTGGCGATGGCCAAGGCCGCCTGAGGCTGCTTCAGCCGCGGATCGCCCAGGGGATACGTCTCCATTCGCGCCCGCTCGGGGCGAGCGCCTGTCAGGCCGGAAACTCGGGCGGGCGGGTCGCGTGGCGGCGGCGGGCGCGGCGGCGGGCGAGCGCTTCGGCAATGCCGGGCAGCGCCAGCAGCGGCACCGTCGCCAGGGCGAGCAGGCCGAAGCCAGCGCCCCAATTCCGGCCGCCGAGCAGGAAGGCGAGGCCTGCCAGGGGCCAGGTCACGGCATTGGTGCCGAGGCCGATGGCGAATAGCCAGCGCAGGCGGATGAGGCGTGAGGCGGCTGCGGCGGCATCGCCTTCGGTGAAGGCAGCGCCGCGCGGGGAGACCTCGTAAAGCCGGGTTTCGTCGACCGGGAACGGCGAGGTCAGCGCCGGACCACCACGAAGCGCACGTCGCGGCCCTGCTGGCGCATCCGACGCAGACGCCACCAGAGCGAGCCAGCCCCGACAGCGCCAGCCACCAGCATGATCGGCAGGACGAGGCCGATGAACAGCACGGCCAGCCCCGCCAGCACCAGGCCACCGGCACCGAGAGCGACCAGGAGCCCAAGGCCGCCAAGCTTCCCGAGGGCGCGGTCGAAGGCGGAGACGCGCGGGGGCGCGGCCGGTGGGGCGCCCGGTGGGGTGCCCGGTGGGGAGCCGGGATTGTCCCGGAATTCCCCATCTGGGGTCATGTCGATGACGGGCGGGCGACGGAGCATGTCCATGGGATGCATGTTGCCCAGGACAGGGCGGTGTTCAAGGGAAATAGGGGGTGTGAGCGGATTTGTTACATGCCGTCCATGCGGACCTAGGTGACCGGCGCGGCGTCCACGATGTGCAGGCTCGCGGAGACGGTATCGTTCCAGGTCTCGGCGCGCAGATGGCCCGCCAGGTGCAGAAAGCCGCCGGCGAGCAGGGCGGCGCCGAGGGGGCCGTCCTTGGCGCGGAAGCAGATGCCCTTCAGCCGCCCACCGCCGCCTTCGCCATCGAGGAAGGCGCGGATCGTGTTGCCTTCCTTGCCGACGCGATCGGCGCGGACGACGCGGGCGCGGGAGAGCGCGAAGATCGGTTCCTCATTCCCCGCGCCGAAGGGTGCGAGCCGGCCGATCTGCTGGGCAACCTCCACCGTCGCGCCGCGCACGGCAAGCGAGCCCTCGATGGCAAGATCGGCGGAACTCGGCAGGGTCGCGGCATGGGCGAGGCGTTCATCGAGGAAGGCGTGGAATTCGCCCTCCTTGCCCGGCAGGAAGGAGAACCCCGCCGCCATGGCATGCCCGCCACCGGTATGCAGCATGCCCATCTGCCGCGCCGCGATGATGGCGGAGCCGAGATCGACGCCGGGGACGGATCGGCCCGAGCCCTTGGCGAGCCCACCCGACAAGCCGGCAACGCAGGCGGGGCGATTGTATTTTTCCTTGATACGGCCGGCGACGATGCCAACGACGCCGGGGTGCCAGCCCTCCCCCACCACCAGCAACACGGGGTGGCCGCGTTCGACCTGGCGCTCGGCGGCGGCCATGGCGGCGTTCAGCACATCCGCCTCCACCTCCTGCCGCCTCTTGTTCACGGCATCCAGGCGCTCCGCCATCGCATGCGCCTCGACGACGTCATCCTCTAGCAGCAATCGCAGGCCGAGGTCGCTTTCGTCGATCCGGCCTGATGCGTTGATGCGCGGGCCGAGCATGTAGCCGAGGGTGTGAGCGGTCGGCGCTTCCTTCGCCATCGCGACTTCCAGCAGCGCCGCGATGCCGGCACGATCCCGCCGCGCCATCACCTTCAGCCCCTGGGTGACCAGGGCGCGGTTCAGGCCGGTCAGCGGCATGACGTCGCAGACGGTGGCCAGCGCCACGAGGTCCAGCAGATCGAGCAGCCGCGGTTCGGCATGGCTGGTGAAATGGCCCCGCCGGCGAAGTTCCCGCACTGTCGCCACCCCGGCGAGGAAGGCGACACCAGCGGCGCAGAGCTGGCCGAGGCCGCTG
>CANJXD010000608.1 GCA_947478535.1 Acetobacteraceae bacterium | reverse complement strand
GCTGCTGTGGCTATTCGGGGCGATGTGAGGCGCGGCACACCCGATCAAATCTTCGCCCCGAAACCAAGGAGATGCTTTCCGCTCCTCAGAACCTGCATTAGAGAGGGGCCAATTCGGGATGCCGCAGGGGCCGGGGGGCTCCGTCGCACCGGCCCGCTTGCGCAAGAATGGTTGCGCGGGGCGGGCGGATGCGGCAGGCAGGGCGTCCCTTGGGAGACCTCCGCTCCATGCGCCGTTCGAAGCTCACCTTCCGCCTGATCGCCGCGGGCCTCGCCACCATGGTGGCCGGCCCCGCCTTCGCCCAGGCCTGCGCGAATCCCGTCGAGCGCACCGCCTTCGAGGTCCGCGCCCTGCAAAGCCACCTCATGGTCGTGGCGCTCAGCTGCGCCCGGGATCAGGACTACAACGCCTTCGTGAACAAGTTCCGGCGTGACCTGGGCACCGTCTATACCTCCATCGAGGGGCATTTCCGCCGCACCGCAGGCGGCAGCTTCCAGCGCGCGCGGGACGGCTTCATCACCCAGCTCGCCAATGACCATTCGCAGGATGGCCTGCGCCAGGGCTCGCAATTCTGCATCAACGCCACCCCGCTGTTCCAGGTGGCGCTCGCCCAGTCCAACACCGAGGCGCTGGCGGAGATGGCGAAGGAACGCAACGTCCTGAACCCCTTCATCACCCCGGCCTGCCCGGAACGCCCGGTCGCCGCCACCCCCGCCCGCCGCGCCACGCGCTAACCCGCCTGCCGTGAAGCGATTCTGGGACAAGGCCGAGGCCGAGGAGGCCGAGGGCGGCTTCGCCATCCTCCTCGATGGCCGCCCCGTGCGCCTTCCCGGCGGCGGCAAGCTGCGCGTTGCCACCCGCCCCCTCGCGGTGGCGATCGCGGAGGAATGGCAGCAGGCCGGCGGCGCCAAGGGCGGCGCGATGAAGCCGGAGGACGTGCCGCTGACGCGTCTGGTCGGCACCGCCGAGGACCGTATCGCGCCCAACCCCGAAGGCACGATCACCGCCATCGCCAATTACGGCGCCTCGGATCTGCTCTGCTATCGCGCCCCTGAATCGCGCCTGGCCGCCCGGCAGGCGGAGGCCTGGGACCCTTGGCTCGCCTGGGCCGCGCGATCCCTGGACGCACCGCTCCGCGTCACCACTGGCGTCATGCCCATCGCCCAGCCGGACCAGGCCGTGCGCGCCCTGCACCGGGCCGTTGCCACGCATCCGCCCCTGATCCTCTCGGCGCTCGGCGTCGCGGTGCCGGCGATGGGCAGCCTCGTGCTCGGCCTGGCCCTGGCCGGCGGGCATGTCTCGGCGGAGGAAGCGCATCGCCTGGCCATCCTCGACGAAAGCTTCCAGGAGGAATTCTGGGGCACCGACCCGGAGGCCACCGCCAAGCGCGCCGCCGCCGCCGCCGATGTCGCCCTCTCCGCCCGCCTGATCCACCTGGCCCGGCAATAAAAGCCCGCCTGCTCCGCATCGAAGGGCGGGTGCAGGGGATTGGCTATCGCGACTGGATGGTGAAGCAGGCCACGCGCCTCGGCCTGCAAGGCTGGGTCCGCAACCGCGCCGATGGCTCGGTGGAAGCCCTGGTCGCCGGGGAGGAAGGCGCCGTCCAGGTCCTTCTCTCCGCCTGCCGCCGCGGTCCCTTCCTCGCCCGGGTGGACCGCATCGACGAATCCTTCGCCGAACCGCCCGACACGCCCGGCTTCCTCCGCCTGCCCAACGGCTGATTTCGGCGCGGACGTCCGATTATTCTTGTCAGGTTAATACCTCTGTCCTATCTGTCCCGCGTCGGCGGGGTGTTTTCCCGCCGCGCCCCGGCCGCGTGAGCGGGCCTGGCGCGTCGCCTCCCTCGGAGGCGCTCTCGCACCTGGAGGCCCGGACCGGGGCGCAGCACGCGGAAATCCCGGGAATCGGGGCCGCGTCTCAGTGGACAACATCGGACCGGCCCCGGCACGCGGGCAGGCCCATCGCCACAAGCCGCCGGCATCCGTCCGCGCGGCATGACCGGATTCATACCAACTTCATGTCGTTCTCAGAACTCGGCCTCTCCCCCCGCCTCCTCCAGGCGCTGACGGAAGAAGGCTACACGACCCCCACCCCGATCCAGCGCGACGCCATCCCGCATGCCCTGAAGGGCCGGGACATCCTCGGCATCGCCCAGACCGGCACCGGCAAGACCGCCGCCTTCGGCCTGCCCCTGCTGCACCTGCTGGCCGAATCGAAGGGCCGCCCGCCGCGTGGCGGCTGCCGCGCGCTCATCCTCTCGCCGACGCGCGAACTCGCCAGCCAGATCGCCGATAGCCTCAAGGCCTATGGCCGCCACATGGGGCTTTCCATCTCCGTGATCTTCGGCGGCGTGCCCCACGGCCCGCAGCGCCGCGCGCTGGCCAATGGCATCGACATCCTTGTCGCCACCCCCGGGCGCCTCCAGGACCACATGGATGAAGGCACCGCGCGCCTCGACATGGTGAACGCCCTGGTGCTCGATGAAGCCGACCAGATGCTCGACAAGGGCTTCTGGCCCGCCATCCGGCGCATCCTGCCGAAGCTGCCGCAGCCCCGGCACACCATGTTCTTCTCCGCCACCATGCCCGTCGAAGTGGCGAAGCTGGCCGGCGAGATCCTGAAGGACCCGATCCGCGTCGAGGTCGCCCCCGTCTCCTCCACCGCCGAACGCGTCACCCAGCAGCTCATCATGATCGAGCAGGGCCGCAAGCGCGTGAAGCTGGCCGAGATCCTCCGCAGCGAAGGCGTCGGCCGCGCGCTGGTCTTCTCCCGCACCAAGCACGGCGCCGACCGCATCGTGAAGAACCTCGAGATCGACGGCATCAACGCCCACGCCATCCATGGCAACAAAAGCCAGGGCCAGCGGGAACGCGCACTCGCGGACTTCAAGGCCGGCCGCGCCCCCGTCCTCGTCGCCACCGACATCGCCGCCCGCGGCATCGACGTGGACGGCGTGACGCATGTCATCCAGTACGACATGCCGGATACCGCCGAAGCCTACGTCCACCGCATCGGCCGCACCGCCCGCGCCGGCGCCTCCGGCATCGCCATCGCCATGTGCGCGCCCGATGAGCGAGAGAAGCTGTGGCAGGTGGAGAAGCTGATCCGCATCTCCATCCCCGCCAGCGACGAACGCCACGACGTCAGCATCCCGATGTACCGCACCGCCGGTCGCCCCGATGCCATCAAGCCCGCCGCCGGCGCCAGCCGCGGCCGCAACAGCCCCTCCCGCGGCCGCAACGGCGGCGGCGGCGCCAAGCCCGCCCAGGGCAACCAGCCCCGCCAGGCCCGCGCCCCACAGCCCCAGGGCGCCAAGCCCGCCAGCCGCGGCGGCGAAGCCCCCGTCCGCCGCCCCGCCGCGCCGGCCGCCGCCACCACCGGCAGCAAGGACCGCAACTGGCGCGACGCCGACTTCCGCGACGCCGGCGCCGCCCCCGCCTTCCTCCGCACCCGCTGAGCCAAGCCGACCCTAACCCCCCTCCGCCCTGAAAAACCCTCTCCCCCATGCTGCATGGGGGAGAGGGTTGGGTGAGGGGGCCCTC
>CANJXD010000607.1 GCA_947478535.1 Acetobacteraceae bacterium | reverse complement strand
GATCGCCTGTTCCTTGAAATAGTCGCCGAAGGAGAAGTTGCCCAGCATCTCGAAGAAGGTGTGGTGGCGGGCGGTGTAGCCGACATTGTCGAGGTCGTTGTGCTTGCCGCCGGCGCGCACGCATTTCTGCGCCGTGGTGGCGCGGTTGTAGCTGCGCTTTTCCTGGCCGGTGAAGACGTTCTTGAACTGCACCATGCCGCTGTTCGCGAACATCAGCGTGGGGTCGTTCCGCGGCACCAGGGGCGAGCTATCGACCACCTCATGCCCATTGCGGCGGAAGTAGTCGAGGAAAGTGGCGCGGATATCGTTGCTGCTGGTCATCTTCTGATCTGCTGCCGTCGTCGCTGCCTGCATGGCCGCGCCACAGCCGGATGGCTGAGCGAAAGCCGCGTCACTTACCGCGCGCACGGGTTTGCGTCGAGGGCACCCCCACGGCGGCGTGATTGCCCGCGACACAGGCAGTGCGCCACGGTGTCGCCCATACCGCAGGCAAACCCGCTTCCGGTGCCGCCAATCCGGGCGGAACAGCGGTTGCAGCGGCTTTCCCGCGCCGTCTAGCCTTGGCCCCGTGGACGCATGGCCCTCCCTCATCGTCGCCTGTCGCGCCCCCCGCCCCAAGCGGCCGGGCCGGCCGCCGCGTGCGCATGGCCTGTCTCGTGCCCGAGGGCGCTGGCGACCAGCCGGCTGAATTCGCCCGCGTCGCACCCTACCCCGGGATGCGCGCCCGAACCGCCGTGTTTCCTCCCCGTCTTCCGGAATTCCCATGACCGTTGACCCCGGTGGCCTGCCCGCGCTGGAACGCCGCGCCGCGCATGAACTCGCGATCCTCGCCTATCCCGCCATCGATTGGGTGGTCGGCCGCAAGGGGCCGGATGGGCGCCCGGCGCTGGACTGCGCCATCATCGGCGCGGGCATGTTCGGCCTCGCCATCGGCGGCCTGCTGCGGCGGGAGAAGGTGGACAACATCGCGCTGTTCGACCAGGCGCCGCCGGGCCAGGAAGGCCCCTGGGCGACCTTCGCCCGCATGGCCATGCTGCGGACACCGAAGGACCTGTCCGGCCCCGAGCTTGGCATTCCCTCGCTGTCCTTCCGCGCCTGGTGGGAAGCCCAGCATGGGGAAGCGGCGTGGGAGGCGATGTATCGCGTGCCCCGTACGGCCTGGATGGACTACCTCACCTGGTTCCGACAGGTCACCGGCCTGCCCGTAAATCACGGCTGGCGCCTGGTCTCGATGGAGCCCGATGGGGATTTTATCCGGCTGGGATTCGAGACGCCGGAAGGCCCGGCGACGCGCTTCGCCCGCAGCGTCGTGCTCAGCACCGGCGGCAAGGGCGGCGGCGGCCACGCCATCCCGCCCGCCATCGCCGCCGCCGTGCCGAAGGACCGCGTCGTGCATGCGATGGATGTCTTCGACCCCACCATCCTGCACGGCCGCCGCGTCGGCATCCTCGGCTCTGGCGCTTCGGCCTTCGACCTCGCCATCGCCGCCCTGCATGCGGGGGCCACGCGAGCGGAGGTCGCTGTGCGAAGGGCCGAACTGCCGCGGGACAATCCCCGCCGCTGGATGGAGAATGCCGGCTTCCTCGCCCATTACGCCGATCTGCCTGATGCCGTGAAATGGGCCTATGCCCACCGGCTGCACGGCCTCGGCCAACCGCCGCCGCAGCCCACCTTCGATGCCGCCATGGCGCTGCCCGGCTTCGCCATGCGTACGGCCTTCCCGTGGGACAGCGTGCAGTGGACGGGCAGCGAGATCGTGGTGGAGGGCGGCGGCCAGCGCGCGCGCTACGACCACCTCGCCATCGCCACCGGCTTCGTCTCGAACCTGGCGCTGCGGCCGGAGATGGCGGCGGTGGTGCCGCATGCCGCGCGCTGGGCGGACCGCTACCAGCCGCCGCCGGGGATGGAGGACGCGGCCAGCGCCCGCGCGCTCTATGTCGACCGGCATGGCGGGTTGCAGGAAAAGGTGCCCGGCGCGGCACCCTGGCTGTCCCGCATCTTCACCATCATCGGCGCCACAAACCTCATCCCCGGGTTCGTGCAACGCGCCCTGCCGCGCGACCGCTACGCCCATACGGCGGAGCCGATCGACTTCGCCGCCCTCGCGGGCAAGCGCGTCGCCGTGCTCGGCGCCGGGGCTTCCGCCTTCGACAATGCCGGCACGGCGCTGGAAGCCGGTGCGGCGCGGGTGGACCTGCTGGCGCGGCGGGCGGAGATCCCGCGCGTGAACCCCAATCGCTGGATCGAATTCGCCGGCTTCCTCGGCCATTTCGCGGCGCTGCCGGATGCGCTGAAGTGGCGCTACATAACGACGCTGTTCGCGCTCAGCCAGCCGCCGCCGCAGGAGACCTGGGATCGCTGCGGCCAGCACGCCAATTTCCATTTTCATCCCGGCGCGCCCATCGACGCCCTGGCGATGCACGGCGACACCCTTCGCATCACGACACCGCGCGGCGTGGTGGAGGCGGATTTCCTCATCCTCGGCACCGGCCTCACCGTCGATCTCGCCCAGCGCCCCGAACTCGCAGCCATCGCGCCCCATGCGGCGCTGTGGCGGGACCGCTTCACCCCGCCGCCGGGCCAGGAGAATGCGACCCTCGCGGGCTTCCCCTATCTCGGCCCCGACCTTGCCTTCACCGAGCGCAGCCCGGGTGACGCGCCCTGGCTGCGGCGGGTGCGGAGCTGTTCCTTCGGCTCCCTGCTCTCCACCATCTCCTCCGCCGGGATTTCCATGCTGCGGCCGACGGTGGAGCGCATGGCGCGCGGCATCGCGGAACAGCTTTTCCTCGAACAGGCTGAGGGCGACCATGCGAGCCTGCTGGCCTATGCCGAGCGGGAACTCGTCTCGATGCATCTGGCATCCCAGGACCCCAGGCCATGATCAAGACCGGCGCCGCGCATCTGGCGAGCCTGCGGGATGGCCGGACCGTCTTCATCGATGGCCGGCGCAGCCCGGATGTCACGACGGACCCGGCCTTCGCCGGCGCCGTCGCCTCCGCCGCCATGCTCTATGACCACCAGGCCGCGCATGCGGATCGCATGACCTTCGAAAGCCCGGATGCGAAGGGCCGGCGCGTCAACCTCGCCTGGATGCGCCCGCGCAACCATGCGGAGCTGGTGGCCAGGCGCCACGCGATGGAGGAATGGGCGGCGCTGTCCTGCGGCATGATGGGCCGCACGCCGGACCATGTGGCGTCCACCTTCCTCGGCTTCACCGCCGGCCAGCATCTGTATGAAGGCGCGCGCGGCGCGGCACTCGCGGACTATTTCCGTCACATCCGGGACAACGACCTCTGGGTCGCCTACGTCATCATCAACCCGCAGGCCGACAAATCCCGCCAGGCGAAGGACCAGCCCGGCGGCGACCTCGTCGCCCGCATCGTCGATGAGGATGCCGGCGGCATCACCGTCCGCGGCGCCAAGATGCTGGCCACGGGTGGTGTGATGGCAAATGAGATCATGGTCTCCGGCATCGTGCCGCTGGGCGCGGGGGATGAGGATTTCGCCTTCACCGCCGCCCTGCCGATCGGCACAAGCGGCATCAAGCTGCATTCCCGCCGCAGCTATGAGGCGCAG
>CANJXD010000606.1 GCA_947478535.1 Acetobacteraceae bacterium | reverse complement strand
TCATAGGGCAGCAGCGCGAAGCCGTTGTAGCCCCAACGCTTGCCCCACGAGTTCTGGACGACGAAGCCTTGGCGCGTGTAGCCGACGAGCGCCACGGCGTGGCCGCCATCGGCTCTGCCACGTCGCTGGATGATCGGGAGTTGAAGGCGGATGGGCCGCCCCTCCGCCTCGTAGGCCACCTCGGCCGTCTGCCCGCTCGGATCGTCCCATCCGTCATGGACCATGAGGGTGACGTAGAGGATGCCAGTTTCCGCCAGCGCGGCATGCATATCGCGGACTTCGCGATGCGCGACCCGATAGAAGGCGCCACCTGGCGCGGTGCGGGCGGCTTCGGCGACCTGTGGCGTCAGGTGATGCTGGCCGTGCATGTCCGCTGGCCACAGCTGATCCGGGCAGACGCCATGGCGCACCCAGGCCTTCATGGCGCCGCGGGCTGAGGAGCCCTCGTATTCCTCGCCGGGCCATTCATCGTAGGCGCGGGCCAGTTCGTAAAGCATCCGCGGGCTGACGAAATCCCGCTTGCCCAGTTTTCCGCCCCGCCGCCGCGCGAGCAGGAAATTCACCACGGCCGCCATGGCGAAGCCCGTGCAAGCACCTTCCTGCCCCTGGTCCAGGATGCCGGGCACGGCGTGACAGTTTACCAGCGTTTCCGGCAGGGTCAGCAGGCTGGGCCGGTAGAACCAATCCCGCTGGTCCACCCGATCCGGGACCGTGTCCAGCTTGCGCTTCTGGCGGATCGGCGTTGCCACGGCGCTCGGCCGTTTGGCTGTGACGGTGCTCGCCTTCGGGGCCTTTGGCGTGCGGGCGGCGGTACGGGATTTCATCTCGGTTGTATTTCCTGGATGATATGCAATCACGACGTTAGCCACCTCGCGACATCGTTGCCAAGTTAATTTCTTGGATGAGCTGGGGGCATTCCGGGCGGCTGATCGGACGGGTCTCGTCGTCGCTGCAATCCCTGCTTGCCGGAAGCCGGTGACTGTGGTCATCACCCGCCATGACGCACCCCGCCCCCGCCGCGACCGATTCCGCCCCCATCGGCGCCACCCGCCATGAACGCATCCTGGTGCTGGATTTCGGCAGCCAGGTCACCCAGCTCATCGCCCGCCGTCTGCGCGAATCCGGCGTCTATTGTGAGATCTGGCCATTCAACGCGGCGCCGGAGGCGCGCATCCGCGCCTTCAACCCGAAGGGCATCATCCTGTCAGGCGGCCCGGCCAGCGTGACGGAAGGCGAAAGCCCCCGCGCGCCGGACTACGTCTTCGCCTCCGGCCTGCCCGTGCTTGGCATCTGCTACGGCCAGCAGACCCTGGCGCATCAGCTGGGCGGCAAGGTCGAAGGTGGCCATGCTCGCGAATTCGGCCGCGCCCATATCGACGTCACCGGGGATTGCGCGCTGACCCAGGGCCTCTGGGCCAAGGGCGCGCGCGAACAGGTATGGATGAGCCATGGCGACCGCATCACCGAGTTGCCGCCGGGCTTTCGCGTCGTCGCCAGCAGCGAGGGCGCGCCCTTCGCGGTGATCGCCAATGACGAACGCCGCTACTACGGCACGATGTTCCACCCGGAGGTCGTCCACACCCCGCATGGCGCCGCACTGCTGCGGAACTTCACGCATCTCGTCTGCGGCTGCACCGGGGATTGGACCATGGGCGCCTTCCGCGCCGAGATGGTGCAGAAGATCCGCGACCAGGTCGGCACCGGCCGGGTGATCTGCGGGCTGTCCGGCGGCGTTGATTCATCCGTCGCGGCGGTGCTGCTGCATGAGGCGATCGGCGACCAGCTCACCTGCATCTATGTCGATCACGGGCTGATGCGCGCCAAGGAATCCGAGCAGGTCGTCGCCACCTTCCGGGACCGCTTCAACATCAAGCTCGTGCATCGCGATGCGTCGGAGCTGTTCCTCGGCCAGCTCTCCGGCGTCACCGACCCCGAGATCAAGCGCAAGACCATCGGCCGCCTGTTCATCGAGGTGTTCGAGGAGGAGCAGAACAAGATCGGCGGCGCCGATTTCCTCGCCCAGGGGACGCTTTATCCCGATGTGATCGAGAGCGTCTCCGCCACCGGCGGCCCTTCCGTCACCATCAAGTCCCACCACAATGTCGGCGGCCTGCCCGCGGGCATGCGGATGAAGCTGGTGGAGCCGCTGCGGGAGCTGTTCAAGGACGAGGTCCGCGTGCTCGGCCGCGAACTCGCCATCCCCGAGGAGATCGTCGGCCGCCATCCCTTCCCGGGGCCGGGCTTGGCCATCCGCATCCCCGGCGAGGTGACGCGGGAGAAGGCGGATCTGCTGCGGAAGGTGGACGTGATCTACCTCGAGGAGATCCGCAATTCCGGCCTGTACGACGCGATCTGGCAGGCCTTCGCCGTGCTGCTGCCGGTCAGGACCGTGGGCGTGATGGGCGATGGCCGCACCTATGACAGCGCCTGCGCGCTGCGCGCCGTGACCAGCACGGATGGCATGACGGCCGATGTCTATCCCTTCACCATGGAATTCCTGACCCGCGTCGCCGGGCGCATCGTCAACGAGGTTCGCGGCATCAACCGCGTGACCTACGACATCACGAGCAAGCCGCCGGGGACGATCGAGTGGGAGTAACATTTTTTATCTAGTGATTTGAAATTGCTAGATAAAAAACTTACACACAACTTTCACGACCCTAAATTCTCCATTGCTTTTCAACGGGTGCCAGCGCAATGTTGCACAGAAAGCTGCACATTCTTGCAGCTACTCCTTTCCGTAGTGGCTCGGGCACCAGTGCATGGTCATCAAAAAGCAAGATTTTGGCGAAGATGAAGTCCTCATTTTTGAGGAGGCCATTGTCTATAAGCGCGGAGAGTATTGGCAATTCCGGCTATGGCTGCAGAAAGAGAACAAGTATGTGCGGCGCAGCCTCGGAACGCGAAATCGCACCACAGCCATCGAAAAGGGTAAGGCGTTTTATCTGGAGCTTCTTGCCAACATCAAGCAGGGCAAAACCTATTTCTCCATCGACGCCAAGAAGGCCGTTGAGTTGTATGTCGCGCACCGGCAGAAGGATGTTGAAGCCGGCCTGATTGTCCCCGGCAGGGTCAGCACCATCAACGCGCACCTAAAAAACTGGCTGAACTTCATCGGCCGTGACACCAAGCTCAAGGAGATGGAGCGCACGGACTGCGAAGACTATTTCCATTCCCGGGTGAAGGGTGCTGGCCGCACAGCAGCGCGTCAGGTCACCGTGCAGAACGAGCAAAGCACCATCAACGCCATGATGGATTGGCTGTTTAAGCGCGGCGAAGCCGCCATCGATGGCTTTGATTTCCGCAAGCTCCCTCGCATCGATACGCGCGACGACGCGATCCGGCGTGCAACCTTCCACGACGAAGAGGTCAGGGCCATCCATCAAGCCATCGAGATCTACTGCGACCGGAAGAGAAACGAGCTCGATGAGCGGGAATGGCTCATGCGCAGTGCTGCGGGCCAGTTCTTTCGCATGGCCGCAATGTCAGGGCTGTCAAACAGCGTCCAATATTTTCCACCCAGCAGCGCCCAAAACTTTCCAGTTCAGGCGCCCATTTTCGGCTGTTTCCGCCTTTG
>CANJXD010000605.1 GCA_947478535.1 Acetobacteraceae bacterium | reverse complement strand
CCCGCGGCGGCGGCGAGTTCCACCAGGCGGGCGGTCGGGTCCAGCGCGTCCAGCGTCTCCCTCGGCAGAAGGTCCACGTCCCGCAACAGCGGCACGGCCAGGCCAAGCGCCGCGCACAGAGAGCGGGTCAGCGACTGGTTGACGGCGGAGAGCATCGGTTCATCGGCGATGGCGGCATAGGCTTCACGCACCGCACCAATGGCGGCATCGAAGCCGGCGCCGCGGCGATAGGCGCCCTCGATGGTGCGGAGGTGCTTCGCTGCCCAGCCGGGCTCGGCGATTTCCATCGCGTCGATCGGCGCGTGGTAGTTGCCCTTCTGCTTGACCGGGATGGTCAGCCAGAGCGGCCCGTTCGGTGTCTTGACGCGGTTGCGCGTGCGCCAGTCCCGCCGCGTGAACTGCACACTGTCGAGGAAGATGTAGGCATCGCAACGCGCCAGCATGGCGAAGGCGCCGCGCCAGGGGATGTAGGAGGACTGGACGATGCCGATGCGGCGCATCAGCGGTTGTTGCCGAAGAAGGTCCCGACCGCGGCGATGACGCGGGCAATGTCCTCATCGGTCAGGGAAACGAACATGGGCAGGCGGATGAGGCGGGAGGCGATGTCATCCGTCACCGCCAGCGCGCCATCCGCGCGGCCGTAGCGGAGGCCTGCGGGGGCCGAATGCAGCGGCACATAGTGGAAGACGGCATTGACGCCCTGCTCATTCAGGTGCCGCAACATGCGCCCACGGGTTTCCGCATCCTCCGCCAGCAGCCAGGTGATGTGGCCATTCGCCGCCCTGCCCGGCGCGCCGGGCAAAGTGATGAGACCGGCTTCCGCCAGCGGGGCGAGGCCGGCGATGTAGGTGTCATAGATCGCGCGGCGGCGGGCGATGATCTCCTCCGCCTGCTCGAACTGGGCGTAGAGGAAGGCGGAGACGATCTCCCCCGGGCAGTAGCTGCTGCCGATGTCGCGCCAGGTGTATTTATCGACCTCGCCGCGGAAGAAGCGGCTGCGGTCCGTGCCCTTCTCCCGCAGCACTTCGGCGCGTTCGACCAGCGCGGGATCGTTGATCAGCAGCGCGCCGCCTTCGCCGGAGATGATGTTCTTCGTCTCATGGAAGGACAGGCAGCCGAGATGGCCGATGGTGCCGAGGGCGCGGCCCTTGTAGTCCGACAGATGCGCCTGGGCGGCATCCTCCACCACCAGCAGGCCATGGCGTTCCGCGATCGCCATGATGACGTCCATCTCGCAGCCGAGGCCGGCATAGTGGACGGGAACGATGACGCGGGTGCGCGGCGTGATGGCGGCTTCGATCAGCGTCTCATCGACGTTGAGCGTATCGCGCCGCACATCGACAAAAACCGGTGTCGCGCCACGCAGCACGAAGGCGGTGGCGGTGGAGGAGAAGGAGGGCATGATGACCTCATCCCCCGGCCCGACCTGCGCCAGCATCGCCGCCATTTCCAGCGCGGCGGTGCAGGAATGGGCCATCAGCGCGCGATGCGCCGGCAGCTTTTCCTCGAGCCATGCCTCGCAGCGCTTCATGAAGGGGCCACCCCCGGCGATGGTCCCGTTCTGGATGGCCTGGGCGATGTAGAACATCTCCCGCCCCACCATGGAGGGCCGGCCGAAGGGGATTTTTCCCGCGGGCGGGGACGCGGCTGGAGAAGGACCAGAGGGCGAAGAACCCAGAGGCGGCGTGGCTGCGGTCATTCCTGCCGTGTCCGCCAGCACCGCATGGGCGTCAAGGGCAGGTTGGCCCAGCCTTGTCTGGACCACCCCCGGGGCCTCCGCTACAGCCGGTGGCTGAACGATGGCCAGCCCGATGCCCCCCATGCGCGACATTCCCACCCTGTTGCGGCGCTTTACCGAAATGGGCGGAGAGGCGGCGCGGGCGGCGCAGGACGCCTTCATCGCGGATTTCCGGGCCATCCTCGCCCTGCCACCGGATCAGGTGCCGGAGGGGACGCAGGAGGCCGCCGCCTGGGCTGCGGCGGTGCGCAATGCGCATGCCTACTACGCCTGGTCCTGGGATGCGCGGGCCGTTTCGCTGGTGCCGGACCTGGTCCGGGCCATCGAGACACGAGCCGGCGCGCATCGGCCGGATATCGAGGGCTTGCTGGAACTTCTCGACCTGCTGTTCTTCCTCGGCTGGTGCTTCGAGGCGTCGAATGTGGCGCAGTGCCGGCTGGTGCTGCCGGGGATGCGGGCGGCGGCGGGTGGCTTCGCCCGCACCGCGCGGGCCGGGCGCCCGCCGCGCCAGGGCCGGCCTTTGGTGTGTTTCCTGTCGATGTTCGCGGGCGCGCGGGATGTGATGACGCTGGGGCCGCGCCTGGTGATGCGCGCGCTGCGCAGCCTGCCCCGGGGGGGGGACGGCGGTTGCGATATCGCCATGGTGGCCTGGCGCTTCGCCGACCCCGGCTTCCTCGACCAGATGCGCGCCCAGGGCGTGCAGGTGACGGCGACGGGCGGCGAAACACCGGCCGAACGCCTGGCGCAGGCCGAAGCCGCCCTCGCGGCCATCGCGCCCGACATCATCATCTCCGACATGAACAACGCCGTGCCGATCGCCATCTTTGCCCGCCGGGCGGCGCCGGTGCAGGTGTTTCTGCAAGGCGGGTTGCCGGCCTTCCCGCAGCCCGGCCTTGATGGAGTCTTCGACAGCTTCGGCATCGGCGCGGCGGAAACCGGCTGGGGCGATGCGCGGCTGCTGCCCTTCCGGCCGAACTGGGACCTGGAGATGCTGGTCCCGGCGCCGGATGCGAGCCAGATCGCGGCAGAGCGAGCGCGGATGCTGCCGGGGGAAGGGAAGCTGATCGGCAGCTATGGCCGGTTGGTGAAGGTCACGCCCGAATACCTCCGCGCCGTGGAGCAGATCCTGCTCGCGGTACCCGGCGCGCGGTTTGTCACCGGTGGCAGCGGGGACCCCGGCCCGATCCTGGCCTTCGCGAAGCGCAGCCCGGTCGGCCATCGGATGGACGTGCAGGGGCGCTGGGTGCCTGGGCATAGCTGGGGGCGGATGCTGGACCTCATGCTCGATACCTGGCCACAGACCGGCGGGGAAAGCGTGCGGGAGACGATGGCGAAGGGCTGCCCCGTCCTCGCCATCCGCAGTGCGGAAATGCCGGCGATGGATTTGCAGCGGGACCCGGCGCTGCTGGCGGAAGACTGGGATGGCTACCAGGCCCTCGCCATCGACCTGCTGCGAAATGAGGACGCCCGCGCCGAAGCCGGCCGACGCGCCGCCGCCTTCGCCCAGCACATGGCGGACCCCGCGCCCTTCGCCGGCGATATCGCCGCCTCCATCGCCGCCCTGCTGGATGATGCGCGCGCCCGCCCGCTGCCGCCCGCCGCACCGCCCATCCTGGACCCCCCACCTCACCCGCCGGAGCCCCCGCGCGGGTTGCTCGGCCGGCTTTTCGGAATGGGCCGATGACCGACCTCCGCTTTTCCCCGGCGAGGCCTTCGACCCCGCGCTGATCCCCGGCATGCGCGACCGGCTGGCGGACGCCTACCGCGTGTTCCGTGAGCACGAGGCCGCGGCGATCACCGCGCTCGCGCCGCCGGATGCCGGCGGCAGCACCGGGGCCTATCGCGACCGGGATTGCCCGATG
>CANJXD010000604.1 GCA_947478535.1 Acetobacteraceae bacterium | reverse complement strand
CGAGATCGGCGCCGGCACCAGCGAGATCCGGCGCCTGCTGATCGGGCGGGAGGTTTTTCGCGAAACCGCGTGAGGCGCTGGATCGCGGATGGGATTCCGGGGTTGGCAATCTCCCGTATACCGTGCTTCCTCAGCCGAGCCCGGCGCGAAGGCGGCGGATTTCTCGAAAAGGAGACTTGCTCATGGCTGGTGTGCCCGATGTCAGCCCCCGCGCGACCTACCAGGCGCTGGCCGAGGAACCGGAGGCGGTGCTGGTCGATGTGCGGACCGATGCCGAGTGGAATTTCGTCGGCGTTCCGGACCTTTCGCCGATCGGCAAGCAGGTCGTGCTCATCCCCTGGCAGGTCTATCCGACGATGCAGGTGAACGGCGCCTTCGCCGAACATCTGCGCCGCGCCGGGGTGACGCCGGAATCGAAGCTGTATTTCGTCTGCCGCTCCGGCGCGCGCAGCCTCGCGGCCGGCCAGGCGGCGCAGGCCGCGGGCTTCCCGCAGGCCTTCAACGTCGCCGATGGCTTCGAGGGTCCGGTGGATGCCGAGGGGCATCGCGGTGGCATCGCTGGCTGGAAGGCCGATGGCCTTCCTTGGCGCCAAAGGTAAGGCTGACGGCCTTTCTTGGCGCCAGCGGTAGGAGCTATCGGCGGGGGCCGATGGCCTCCGCCAGCCGCGCCACCAGCGCATGCGGGTCCGCTTCCAGCGCCGTGACGCCGACCGCGGCCAGGTCCGCCGCCGCGCGTTCCATCGAATAGCCCGCCAGCGCCGCGTGCCCGGCGGCGAGGCCGACGAAGAGCGGCTTGGGCGAGGGTTTTTCCCGCAGCGCCGCCGCCAGCGCCTCCACCCGGCCCTTCAGGGGGCGGGAGGCAAGGGTGGTATAGAACAGCACGGCCTCGATCTCCGGCCGCGCCGCCATTTCGAAGGCGGCGGCGAAGCGCTGCGTTGCGGTCTCGGCGGGGCCGCCCTGGGCATTGTCCATGAAGCAGGCGGCGGGGCAGCCGGCATCGCCGAGCAGGTCCAGCATCATCATGCCGAGTCCGGCCCCGGCCGTGACCATGGCGACGCGGCCGCCGGGGATTTCCACCATCTGGAATCCCTGGTCCCGCGCGCGGCGTTCGAGCGTGGTCAGCCCGCCTTCCTCCAGCGCCGCGGACAGCGCCGAGCCAGAAGCGTCATGCCGGAAGGCAGCGGCATCATCGCGCACCGCCTTGCAGTCGCACGCCACCAGGCTGCCATCGGCGAGGCGGGCCAGCGGGTTGATCTCGAGGCTCTCCAGATCCTCCGCCACCATCACCCGGGCGAGGCGCACCGCGAGGCGGGCGAGGCGCGCGCTAAGGTCCGGCGCGAATCGGGCGCGCAGCGCGGTGATGCCGGTGAAGATGGCGCCGGGGGCTTCCGGCAGGATGTGCCAGCGCAGCGGCGGCGCGCCGCTCTCGACCTCGACGCCGCCTTCCGGCGCGCAAAGCACTTCGATGGCCTGGGCGGTTCCGTCGATGCGAAGTGCCAGAAAGATTTCCTGCGCGATGGCGACCGGCCGTTCCAGCATCAGTGGCGCGCCGGCATTGCCCAACCGCGCGCGGATATCGGCGGCGATGGCCGCTGCATTGCCCTCGGCGCGTTGCACGAGGCCACGCTTGCCGCGCCCGCCCTCCAGCACCTGCGCCTTGATGACGGAATCGGCATGGCTGGGTGGGATCGCGCCACCCTGCAGCAGCGCCGCATCGGGCAGCGCGATACCGTGGCGGCGCAGCGCCACCTTGCCGTCCCATTCCGTCAGCCGCATCGTGCGCTCCTCATGACCCCGTCCTTCCTGCATACCGCGCCCCGGCGCGTCGTCGTCGTCAATCCCACCGGACGCTACGCCAGCGCGCAGGTCGCCGCCATGCGGGCCGCCGGTGTTCCCCTCATCGCCGGCATCGCGCCCGGGCGCGGCGGCACGGCGCAGGAAGGGCTGCCGCTGCTCGATGACCTCTCCCAACTCGATGAACCCGTCGATGCCGCGGTGCTCTACACGCCTCCGGATGGCGTGCTGGATGCGATCCGCGCCTGCTGCGCCGCCCGCATCCCGCTGATCGTCGCCGCCGCCGAGTATGTGCCGGTGCATGACAGCCTGAAGGCTGCCCAGGCGGCGCGGGAGGCCGGGTGCTGGCTGGTGGGGCCGAACACCCTCGGGCTTTGCGTGCCGGGGGAGACGCTGCTGGGCTCCATCGCGCCGGAATTCTGCACGCCGGGCGACATCACGCTGCTGTGCCGCAGCGGCACGCTGACGCTGGCGATCTCTCGCCTGCTGACGGAAGCGGGCATCGGCCAGCGGGCCGTGATCCATATGGGCGGGGACCTCGTCATCGGACGCAACCCGCATGAATACCTGGCGCCCTTGGCCGCCGATGCCGCCACCCGGGCGGTGCTGTTCTGCGGCGAATTGGGCGGTGACAAGGAATACGCGCTGGCGGCGGCGCTGTCCGGCTTCCCGAAGCCGCTCATCGCCCTGGTGATGGGCCGCCACGCGCCCGCCGGCACCCGCATGGGCCATGCCGGCGCGCTGGCGGGGGCGGAGCGGGAGACGGCGCGGGCGAAGATGGCAGCACTCGCGGCGGCCGGCGCCATCGTGGTGGAAACCCCGGCGGCGGCCATCGCGGCGTTGCGCGCGCTGCCGGCTTAACCTGATCGAAGGTAACGGCGCGGCAGGCTGCCCCGCCCGCACAGGACGAGGTTGGCATGAGCGACGACAACAGCCAGGACAGTTTTACCGAGACGACGAGCCAGGGCTGGCTGTCCCGGCTCGGCGGCGCGCTGAAGGGCATCCTCATCGGCCTGGTGCTGGTGCCCATCGCCGGCTGGCTGCTGTTCTGGAACGAGGGCCGCGCCGTGCAGACCGCGCGGTCCCTGACCGAGGGCGCCGGGCTCGTCCAGACCGTGCAGCCGGATCGGGTGGAGCCGGGGAATGAGGGGAAGCTCATCCACCTCATCGCCACGCCGCGCATCGTCACCCCGCCACGCGACGCCGATCTGGGCATCACGCCGCCCGCCGGCACGCTGCGCCTGCTGCGCCGCGTCGAGATGTTCCAGTGGCGGGAGGAGACCGAGAGCGAGACCCGCACCAAGCTCGGCGGCGGGACGGAAACCGTCACCACCTATCGCTATTCCCGCGTCTGGGCGGAGGACCGGATCGATTCCTCCCGTTTCCGGCAGCAGGATGGCCACCAGAACCCGCAGCCCCGCTACCCCGGCCGGTCCTTCGTGGCGCAGGGCGTCACGCTCGGTGCCTTCGCCTTGGCGGAACCGCAGGTGGCGCGGCTGGAGGCGGATCGCGCCTTGCCGGCGGCGGGCGGCGATGGCGATGCCACGCGGTACATCGGCGCGGATGCCACGAGCCCCCGTATCGGCGATCTGCGGATCACCTGGCGGGTGGCGCAGCCGGAGGCGATCTCCGTCATCGGTGCCCAGGCGGGCGGCGGCTTTGCGCCCTTTGCCACGCGGGCGGGGGACCGGCTGCTGATGATCGAGCCCGGCCGCCAGACCGCCGCCGAGATGTTCCGCGACGCGCAGGAGGACAACGCCCTGTTCACCTGGATCCTGCGCGCGGCCGGTGTGGTGGTGATGCTGATCGGCTTCGCCCT
>CANJXD010000603.1 GCA_947478535.1 Acetobacteraceae bacterium | reverse complement strand
GGGGCATGACCATTTCGATATTTCACCTGACGCCCTCAAGGGTAAACTTCCGGGGGGTCGATGTCTCACCGTTGTTGGCACGGAGGGGCCTGCCTCGACGGTTCGAAGCGGGCCAGCAAATGGCGCGTCCGCGGGCAAAGCTCGATGAAGATGCGCTGGATGCCTGGGTGTGCCTGGCACTTCGCCAGGATGACCTCATAGTTCCGCAGGATGACCGGCAAGGGGAGCCGATGGATCCCATTCGTCTCATCGCCGAGGAGCACGATATCCGGGTTGGTGGCCAGCATCGCATCGAGGCACGCCACATAGTCGGAGGAAGTATTCCCCCCGCGACTGTGATTGCCGAACGCCCCCGTGGTCAGCCTGCCCCCGCAATGCTCGACCAGCGCATTCACCGCGCAGTTCATTTGCCGTGACGTCGAGCTGACATGCTTCGAATTGCCCAGGATACCAAGCCGAGGCTCCAGGGGCATGCGCGCGGATTGCTGAGACATCACGGTCGGGGAGGCCCTCGCACTGCGGGATGTTGGCGCGCGTGGGGAGGGGGCAGGCCCCCCGGCCGCAGCGTCGCCTCGCCGCGGACAAAAGACCATTCGTTGACGCGCCGCACCAGCCCCCGGTAACTTGGTGGGTAACTAACACAAGGAATTTACGATGGATCGCGCGGCACTCATTTCGAAAATCAATGAGATTTTGGCGGAGATCCTCGATGACGAAACCCTGTCGATCCATGAAGCGACGACGGCGGATGACGTGCTGGATTGGGACAGTCTGAACCACGTGAAGCTGATGGTCGCCCTCGAGGCCGAGTTCCGCGTTCGCTTCGAGACCAGCGAGATCACGGCTCCCAACAATGTCGGCGAGCTCGCCGACCTCATCCAAAGCAAGCTTGCCTGAGGCTGGCATGTCGTTGGCGATCACCGAGCTTCCCTGGCTGCTGCCGCCGCCGGGGGATGTTTCGTCCCGCATCCGCGCGCTGAACGCCGCGACGGTTGGGCTGGGCGCGGAAATCGGCCAGCTGGCGACGTTCCGACTCAAGGCGCCGCAGAGTGCCTCGCTTGGTCGCGTCATCCGCCGCAGCCTGGACGCCGGGGTGAAGCTGGAGCCTCTGTCGCCGATGCGGCTCGGTGTGCTGGCGAGCTCGACCTTCGACCTCGTGGTGGATGCGCTGCCCGCCGCCGCGGCGCGGCATGGCGTAGCGGTCACGATCGCCACCACCCCCTATGACCAGGTGATGCAGCAGGCGCTCGACACCGCCTCGATCATCAACCAGCCGGGGCTCGACGTCATCCTGCTCGCCATCGATCACCGCTGGCTCGGCATCGACGTCTCCGGCGCGCTCGACAACCCCGCGGCCGCGGTGGAGGACGCCTTTGGCCGCGTGGTCTCCGTCGTCGAGGGCATCCGGCGGTCTTCAGGCCATGATGTGATCGTGCCGACCATCCCGATGCCGCCGCTGAGCCTGTTCGGCAGCTACGACCGGCAGATCGCGGGGTCGATGCGGCGCCTGCTGGAGGCGGTGAACGGCCGCATCGCGGGCCTCGCCGACCAACCCGGCATCTATCTGTTGGATCTCGCCGCCCTCGCGGAACAGGTCGGTACCGCCACCTGGTTCGATCCCGTGCAGTGGGGCGCCTATAAATTCGCCTTCTCCTCCAGCGTCGATAGCCTCTACGCCGATCACGTCGGCCGCCTGCTCGGGGCCATCCGCGGCAAGGCGCGGAAATGCCTGGTGCTGGACCTCGACAATACGCTGTGGGGCGGCGTCATCGGCGATGACGGCATCGACCACATCAAGCTCGGCCAGGGCAGTGCGCTCGGGGAAGCCTTCCTCGCCGTGCAGCGCCTCGCGCTCACGCTGCGGGACCGCGGCGTGATCCTCGCCGTCGCCTCGAAGAATGATGACGCGACGGCGCGGGAGCCGTTCAAGACGCATGTCGAGATGCTGCTGCGGGAACACCATATCGCCGTGTTCCAGGCGAATTGGCTCGACAAGGCCAGCAACCTCGAAGCCATCGCGCGGACGCTGAACATCGGCATCGATTCGCTGGTGTTCCTCGATGACAACGCCGCCGAACGCGCCCAGCTCCGCGCCGCCCTGCCGATGGTCGCCGTCCCGGAACTGCCGGCCGACCCCAGCTGGTACGCCCCCATCCTCGCCGCGGCTGGGTATTTCGAAAGTGTGAGCTTTTCCGCAGAGGACCGCGCCCGCGCGGATTCCTATGCGGCGGAGGCCCGGCGCGCGGAGGTGCGATCCTCCACCCGCGATCTCGGCGACTATCTGTCCTCGCTGGGCATGACCTTCACCGCCTCCGCCTTCGACGTGCAGGGGCGCCAGCGCATCACCCAGCTCATCGGCAAGACCAACCAGTTCAACCTGACGACCCGGCGCTATTCCGAATCCGAGGTCAGCCGGATGATGGAAGACCCCTCTGTCTTCACCCTGCAGGTGCGGCTCGGCGACCGGTTCGGCGATTTCGGCATGATCGGCGTCGTCATCTGCAAGCCGTTGCCGGATGCCGCCGCCGATACTTGGGTGATCGACACTTGGCTGATGAGCTGTCGCGTGCTCGGCCGCAAGGTCGAGGAAGGCATGCTGGCCACGGTCATCGCGGCGGCCCGGGCGGCCGGCGTTTCGCGGCTCCAGGGCGTGTACATCCCCACGGCCAAGAACGGCATGGTGGCGGAGCACTTCCCCAAGCTGGGCTTCACGAAGACGGCTCCGGAGCCTGACGGCACGCGGCTGTTCGGGCTCGATCTGCGGGAGCACCGCGATAGCCCCCTGCCCTTCGCCATCGGCTGACCCGTCGGCGGCAAGCCAAACAAGCCGCGTGTGTGTTGCAGGAGCAAGGCATCGGATGCCGGCAATCGAAGCCTGGACCCTGATCGGGACAAGACGGTTCAGCCGGGAGGATCAGGCGGCCTTCGCCACCTAGTCCGGTGATGCGAACCCCATGCACCTCGATCCGCAGGTCGCGCGGCGCACCCAGGCGGGGGCGCTCGTCGTGCATGGAATCCATGCGCTGCTGTGGTCGCTGGACCAGCTCTACGCCCGGTTCGCCGAGACCACCGGCAGCCAATCCCTGCGCGTCGATTTCAAGCAGTTCGTGCAGGTGGGGCAGGAGGTTTCGCTGTTTGCGAAGCAGACCCCCAAGGGCTGGAGCATGGAACTCCGCACCCTGCGCGGCGTGGCCACCAGCATGAAGCTGGGCCCGGACCCGCTGAAGGCGCCAGCGCCCTTCGCCACCGGCCTGCCCGTCATGCCGCATGCGGCCGCGCCGCTGGAGCCGGATCTCGATGGCATGCGCCACGGTGCCGGCCGGCTTGTGGCACCGCAGGACGGCAGCGCGGCGGCCTTCCCTGCCGTCACGGCGCGGCTATCGGCGGAGGGGGTCGCGGCGATGACGCAGTTGTCGCGCCTTGTCGGCATGGTCTGCCCGGGCCTGCATTCGGTCTTCTCCTCCGTGAACCTCACCCTGGCCGGCCATCTCAGCATGACCGGCGCGGACCGCCAGCCCGGGATCGGCTTTCGAACGGCGCAGGCCGATGAACGCACGAGCATGGTGACGATGGAGGTCGAGGGCGCCGGGCTCGCCGGTTCGGTGCTGGCCTTCATCCGTCC
>CANJXD010000602.1 GCA_947478535.1 Acetobacteraceae bacterium | reverse complement strand
GCTGCCAGGCTGCCAGCAGGGGCGCATCCCGCACCCAGGGGAAAGCCTCGAACTCCGGCCGCAAGGCGCGGTGTGGCATTTCCGGCCGGTGCCACAGCAGGTGATAGGCGAATTCCCGCCAGAGGATTTCCTTCAGCCAGGTCTCGACACCAGCGCCCTTCGCGCCAAGGCGCGCGGCGTGCCAGCACTGGACGGGGGAGACTTCCCCGAACCGCAGATGCGGCGACAGGCCAGAGGAGCCTTCGATGGCCGGCAGGTTGCGCTGGTCATCATAGCGGGCGAGCGGCCCGGCGGCGAAGCGGGCGAGGCGTGCCTGCGCGCCGTCCTCCCCGGGCTGCCAATGGGCGTCGAAGCCCTTGGCCCAATCAGGCTCCCCCGGCTCCGGATACAGGCCGAGCGAGTCCAGCGATTCGCCGCCGGCGGGGGGGGCGAACCCTGGGATGCGGTCCGGTGCCGGCAAGGCCGGGGGCGGGTCGCCCGCGGCCAGCATCGTCTTCGCGAAGGGCGAATAGACGGCATAGGGCTTGCCGCTGCCGGAGCCGAAGCCGTGGGGCTCCCGCAGGATCGCCGTGGTGTTCAGCCGCAGCGCCCGGCCATCGGCGGCCAGCGCCTCATGCACCAGGCGGGATTGTTCCCGCGCCCAGGGCTCATAGCCGCGCCCGGCCTGGACCTCCCGCGCGCCGATGGCGGCGGCCAGCGCCGGGATGATCGTCTCCGCCCGCCCGCGCGCGAGCATGAGGGTGGCGCCTCGCGCCGCGAGGTCACGGGCGAGGGAGGCCAGGCTCCGCTTCAGCCACCAGCGGGACGCACCACCATGGGCAAGGCTGCCCGCCGCTTCGTCATCGAGGACGAAGACGGGCAGCACCTTCCCGCCATCCGCGAGGGCGGCGGCGAGGGGCTTGTGGTCGGCGAGGCGAAGGTCGTGGCGGAACCAGAGCAGGGTTGGCGAAGTGGCGAATGCCGTCATGCCTTCCATGTAGGGCAAAACGCGCGGGAAGCGAGCATGGGATGCGAACGGACTCTTGTCCGCTGCTCTCACTCCAAATTAACCTGATGCGCTGGCGTATCGTGAGGGTCGCGAATGGATCGGCGAATTCGGTTGCCTATGCGCCATCGCGCATGGATCGAGCATCGTTTCGGGGCCTCCATTGATGAGGTTACGATTCATGCGGGGCCGGCAGCGCGGCGCGTGGTCGCCAGCACTGGGCGAGGTACCCTGGCCTGCGCACTCGATGGCCAGGTGTTCCTCGGCGACATTCCGGCCAGGATGCGATGGCCGGTGCTGTTGCATGAATGCGCGCATGTCATCCAACAGCGAAGGTGGCGCCAGGGCTACGCAACGGCGTCCATCGCAGCGGCGGGAGCGGAGGCTCGGGCCGCGACACGCGCCGCGGTTGAGGGTGGACGCTTTCCGGTGCGCCTGGCGATAGACGCCCGGGAGGCGGCGGCCTGGGGGGAGGCCGGGCACTACTACACTGTGTATTTCGTCGCCCTTGCGGTCGGGGCGCCGGAGCGGGATGCGTTCCAGATCGCCTTTTGGGCGCAGATGCCGGATGAAATCCTGAATTTCGATGCGACCCAAGCCGGGAAGGAGATCGTGGCCGACGCCATCGTCTTGTCACAATCGCACGCCGCATCGCAATCGCATGGCGGCATGTTCATGCCGATGCAGACCGCCTCCATCATGGACGACATGGAGAAATGGAAGAACGTCCAGACGGGGCTGCACGTGCTAACCGGGCAGACTGCAAGCATGGCGGTCGATGGACGGCAAAAGACCTCGCGCGCCTTCAACCCAACAACCGGAAAATTGATGGAGTTCGGGATTTCGCTTCACGCGCTCGGTGACTCCTACGCGCACCAGGATGGGGAGAAGATGTATCAACCAGTCCTCGGCCACCTCTTCGACGGTCATGCCCCGGACAGGATTTCCATCGCGCGGCGACCGAAATATCTCGAATATGTTGGGGCGCTGCATGACGTGCTGCAGGATGCCTATCCGGTCTGCCGCCCTGGAACGCTGTCCCGATCGGAAACCATCGCTCTGCTCGGCACCATCGTTCCCCCGACCTATTCGGTTGACCAGGAATCATTTTCCTACTGGATGGTAATAAACGGTGGGATGATGGGAGGTTTCTACTACGTCCCGCCTCAGGCGCGGTACAAACCTGAACCCTCGGAGACAACCCAGATCGGCCAGATCAGGGACATGGCGGCGAAGCATCTGAAATCCATGGACGACTATGAGCCGGAAAAAAAGGACGGCGTCTGGGCCAAGAATTTCAAGGCACCATCTGGCATCAGCTTCCCGCCTGACTTCCGTATGCGGGTGGACGGCTTGGCTAAGGACTGGAGTCGCTGATGCCCTGACCGGCATCCGTCAGGCGCTCGGCATTTCGACGCCCTCAATCGCCCGCATCGCCCCCCGCAGCGGCCCGGTGGGGAAGCTGAACAGCCGTTCCGTCCCCAGCAGGAAGGCCCGGCCGCCGCGGGGGAAGACCGCGGCGATGGCGGGGTCCCGGATATCGAGGCCGCCGGTATAGGCCCCGAAGGAGGGCAGCATGATCCGTCTGCCATCGGAGAGGAAACACGGCCGCGTCACCGCCCCGGCCCGCGTCGGCATCGTCGCCTTGGGGTGGAAATGGCCGGAAATCTCAGCGACGCCGATCGGCAGACGGCCTGGTGTCGCCTCATGCCGGAAGGCGAGCGGGCCTTCGCGCCATTCCAGCATCGCCGTCCCCGGTAGGCCTTCCGGTGGCAACGGGTCGTGGTTGCCGAGGATCCAGATCACCTCCCGCCCCGCCAGCAGGCGCTTCAGCGTCATCGCATCCGCGGTGCCGAGCCGCGTGCTGCCGGCGCGATCATGGAAGCTGTCGCCCAGCAGCAGCAGCCGGGCGGGGTTCCAGGTGCGGAGCGCGTGGGAGAGTTTTTCCAGCGTCTCCCGCGTGTCATAGGGCGGCAGCAGGGCGCCGCGGGCGGCGAAGGCGCTGCCTTTCTCGAGATGCAGGTCGGCCACCGCCAGCGTCTTCCGTGCCGGCCAGGCGAGCACGCCGCTGGGGTCCAGCATCACGCGCTGGCCGAGCATGTGGACGGGGGCTGCGGCCGTCATCGCGGGGTTCCCAGGGATTTCGGCGCGCTGCGGATGAAGCGGGATTTGCGGCGCGCCTTGTCGCGCGCCGCATCGCGGGGCCGCTGCCGGGCATGGCCGGGCGGCCGGTCTGTGCCGTAGCCCGTATTCTCCGTCGCCGCCGCCAGCACCTCGCCGAACACATCCGCCCCCATCGTCGCTTCCTCCACCATCGCCGCGGCTTCCGCCAGCAGCGCATCCTCCGCCCCGCCCGCCACCCATTCGCGGCCTTCCTCGATCAGCGCCGGCACCGCCAGCGGCGAGACGCGGTCCAGCCTGCGGTGGCGGATGCCGCCCGCCCGGGCGCGCGCCAGCAGCAGGGCAATACGCGCCACGTCGGTCAGCCCCGAGGCCGCTTCCTGCCGCGTCGCCCGCAGCAGGATGTGTCCGGGCTCATGCTTGCGCAGCACGTCGTAGATCAGGTCCGCGTTCATCGTCATCTGGCGGCCGTTCTTCTCCAGGCCCGGGTGGTTCTTCTCGATCAGCCCGGCGATGGTCGCGATGT
>CANJXD010000601.1 GCA_947478535.1 Acetobacteraceae bacterium | reverse complement strand
CCTACCGGGCCTCGGCATGGCGAAGGCCGCGGAATGAGCGGGCCGCTCACCTGCCGCGCACCGGCGATCGGCACCGTGCAGATCGACGACGACAAGGTGAAGGTCACGCGCTGGGACTTCGATCCCGGCGCGGAGACCGGCTGGCACCGCCACGGCATGGCCTATGTCGTGACACCGGTGACGGATGGGTCCCTGCTGCTCGAAATGCCGGGCGGGCAGACCGCGACGGCGGAACTCAAGGCCGGGGTCAGCTACGCCCGTGCCTTCGGCATGGAACACAACGTTGTGAATGCTGGCACGAAGCCGCTGTCCTTCGTGGAAGTGGAACTCAAGGCCTACGCGGGCTGACGGCGGCCCGACCGGACAGCGTGACCAGGGCGACGCCGCCGAAGATCAGCAGCGTCGCCGGCACCGTCAGCCAGCCCGGCTGTTCGTTGAACAGCAGATAGCCATAGAGCAGCCCAGCCAGCGTCGTCAGATAGGACACCTGGCTGGTCACCATCCCGCCAGACCCCGTCAGCAGCCTGAAATAGACGAGGTAGGCGGCGGCCGTCAGCACGCCCTGCGCCAGCAGCACCAGCGCCACCCATCCACTCGGCGGCAGCATCAGCTGCCCGAGCGGCGCCGCCAGCAGCGGCACCGTGACCGCCGCCCCCAGCAGCGTGCCCGCCGCCTGCGCCAGCGGCTTGCTGCCGGGCACCGCGAGCGTTACCGACAGCAGGTTCGACGCGGCGTAGCAGATCGGCGTCAGCACCATCAGCGCCGCCCAGGGCAGCAGCGCCGCATCCGGCATCGCCGCCCCCGGCGCCATCGCCAGCATCACGCCCGCCGTGCAGAACACCGTGCCGAGGATGATGCGCGGTGTCGCCTTTTCCCGCCCCGCCATGGCGAAGAACAGGGTCGTCAGCAAGCCGGACAGCGGCAGCAGCAGCGCGAACAACCCCGCCGGGGCGCGCGACAGGCCGGTGAAGGAGAAGTAGTTCGCCAGCGACAAGCCGATGAACCCGCCAACCAGGTAGTGCCGCCAATGCGCCCGCGTGAATCCTGGCATTTCCCCGCGCGCCGCGCAGACCGCCAGCAGCGCCGCTGCACTGATCGCCGCCGTCCAGCACGCCACGCCCAGCGGCGCCATGCCCTCCGCCATCGCAAGCTTCGCGAGCGACGGTGTGCCGCCCCAGACGAAGCCCAGAATGACCAGCGTCGCGGCGATGCGGAAGGGATGACCCATGCCCGGTAACACAGGCACGGATGCCACGCTGTCAAGCGGTTGAACGAGGAGGGCCCGCTGCGCCATGCTGGGCGCATGCTCATGCCCGAGTCGGAGATCATCACGCTGCCCGCTGCGAAGGGGGCCGCCGCGAAAGGCGCACTCGCGCCGCAGGTGGAATGCCGCGTCGTCTGGCGGCCCTCGCCGCGCGCGCGCCGCGTCTCGCTGCGCATCTGCCCGAAGGAAGGCGCCGTGGTCATCATCCTGCCGCCGCGGGCCGGGCGCCGCGCCGGGATGACGCTGCTGCGCGAACACGCGGATTGGGTGCTGCAACGCCTGGCCGCGCTGGCGCCGGTGGTTGAATTCGCCCCCGAATCCTCCGTGCTGCTGGGCGGCACGCCCCACCGCATCCGCCACGATCCGGCCGCGCGCGGCGGCGCGTTCCTCGACGGCGACAGCATCGTCGTCGCCGGAGACCCCGCCTTCCTCCGCCGCCGCGTCGGCGATTTCCTGCGCGCGGAGGCCAAGCGCCGCATCACCACCCTGGTCGGCCCCCATGCCGAAGCCCTCGGCGTGAAAGCCCGCGTGATCCGCCTGAAGGACACCCGCAGCCGCTGGGGAAGCTGCGCGCCGGACGGCACGCTCGCCTTCTCCTGGCGTCTGGTGATGGCGCCGGACTGGGTGCTGAACTACGTCGTGGCGCATGAGGTGGCGCATCTCCGCGAAATGAACCACTCCGCCCGCTTCTGGGCCCACGTCACGCGGCTGACGCCAGACCGCGACGCCGCCGTCGAGTGGCTCCGCGCCGAAGGCCCGGCGCTGCTGAGGGTGGGGTAGCGGCGCTGGTCGGTCGCAGGGGGCGCTGCCCCCTGCACCCCCGCTGGGGTCCGTGGCGGACCCCAGACCCCGCCAGGACTTGGGTGACGCTTGAGGAGGGGCCGCCGCGCGCGTTCCCGGCCAGCGGTCGCCCCCTGGCCCCTCCTCAAGCTTCACTGAAACGCACGACGGGTCCAGGGACCGTCACGGTCCCTGGCGGGAGGGTGCAGGGAGGGCAGCGCCCTCCCTGCGGTCAGCCCAGCGCTACTTCCCCGTTTCCGCCAGCCAGGCCGCGATGTCGGCGCGGTCGGGGGCGGCTTCGACGCCGCCGAAGGGCATGCGGTTGCCGCGGATCACGGCCTGGGGGTCTTCCATGAAGCGTTCCAGGGTAGTGGCGTCCCACACGATGGTGGCGCGGCGCATGGCCGGCGAGTAGCGGAAATCCTCCAGGGCTCCGGCGCGTCGGCCGATCACGCCTTTCAGCGTGGGGCCGACGCCGTTTTCGCCGTCCATGGAATGGCAGGCGATGCATTGGGCGAAGAGTTCCTGGCCTCTCGCCCGGTCTGCGGCCTGTGCTGCACCCGCCGCGGCCATCAGGGCCGCGGCGGCGATCGTCACTCTCAGCATCGTTCTACGGTGCTCTGGTTTCGTTCAGGCCTGCACCAGCGGGCCCGGGGCCCGGCGGTACTGGGTCTTGATGGCGTCCGCCGCCCAATAGGCGAGCGCGCCCACCGGGCCTGTCGGGTTGTAGGAGGAGTTTTGCGGGAAGACGCCGGCGCCGAGCACGAACAGGTTATGCAGTTGCCAGTGCTGCAGGTACTTGTTCACCACGCTTTCGCGCGGGTTCTTGCCCATGATGGTGCCGCCCGTGTTGTGCGTGCTCTGGTAGGGCACGGAGGACCAGGTGCGGCGCGGCCCCGCCTGTACCACGCGGCTGGCGCCCATGGTGGCGGCGATGCGGTTGATCACCCCGGCCACGTGTTCCGTCATTCGCACTTCGTTCGGCATGTATTCGAACGTCATGCGCATCAGCGGCTGGCCGAAGGCGTTGCGGTAGGTGGGGTCCAGGTCGAGGAAGTTGCCCCGGTTCGGCATGACGGAGCCGGAGGAGCCGATCGCCATCGTGCCCTGGTACCATTTCCGCGCGGCGCGCTTCCATTCCGAGCCCCAGCGCGGGGTGCCGGGGGGCAGCGGGCGGTATTCGATCGGGCGGCCGTGGGATCCGCCGGCGCCGATCGTGCTGCCGCCGATGTAGTTGAAGGGCCGGCGATCGAATTCCCAGTTGGTGTTGAAATCGTCGATGTTATGTCCCCAGGACCCCGTCGCGATGAACGGGTTGAAGAACTTGTCCTCGAAGAACAGCTGCGCGCCGGTGCCGGTCTGGTAGCAGTAGTTCTTGCCGACCAGGCCCTGCCCGGTGGAGGGGTTGTAGATCTCCCCGATGCCGGACCACATCAGCAGCGCAGTAATTGCTCACCCCCCCCTTCCGGTCGTGCCTCACGCAGGTCGTATGATCGCCACGCCCGCGAGGGCGGCGCGCAACGCCTCGAGGGCGGTCCTTCCATGCAGGCGCCCTGTGGCGATGACGCTGGCCGCGGCGGCGTAGACCTTGG
>CANJXD010000600.1 GCA_947478535.1 Acetobacteraceae bacterium | reverse complement strand
CGGGCTCACTGATCGACTTCGACCAGAATGTCATGGGGGCCTACGAGTGATGCGGTCCGATGGTGGGATGGCCGCTTGGCCCGGGCAGTGGAATCGGCCCGCGCGAGCAATGCCATGAACACGCGAGAGCTGTCGCTCCGCCGCGACGTCGCCGCCGCCATTGCGCGGGAAGCGGTGCAGGGCGCCTTCCTGATGCGCGCCCGCGGCCTGGGGGTTGCCAGCTTCAAGGGCGCGCAGGATTTCCTGACGGAAGCCGATGGCGCTACGGAACGCTTCATCCGCGACCGCCTCGCCACCGTCTTCCCCGGAGAGGCAGTGCTGGGCGAGGAGATGGGCGGCGGCATCGGTGCCTCCGATGGCCCACTCTGGATCATCGACCCGATCGACGGCACCTCGAACTTCGCCCGCAATGGGGATCGCTGGTGCGTCTCGATTGGCATGGCGCTGGACGGCCGCGCCGTGGTCGGCGCCATCGCTCGCTATCTGCCGCCAGAGGTCTTCGCGGGGGCGGCCGGCTGTGGTGCCACGCTGAACGGGCAGCCGATCCGCCCTTCCGCCGTCGATGCCATGGCGCGCGCGACCATCGAGGTCGGCTGGTCCCTGCGCCGGCCGCTGGCGGCGTTTCATCACCTGTCGCAATCCATCATGGGCCTGGGCGCGGGGTTGCGCGTCGGCGGCTCGGGCACGCTGGGGCTGGTGGAAGTCGCCAATGGGCGGCTCGAAGGCTATATCGAGCAGCACATCAATTCCTGGGACGCCTGCGCCGCCATCGCCATTGCCCGCGAAGCCGGGTGCTGGACCAGTGACTTCGATAGCGGCGACTGGCTTTCGACCGGCAATCCCGTGGGCATCGGCGCGCCGGGGCTCGGCGCTGTGCTGGAGACGCTGGTCGGCGCCTGAGGCTTGAGCCCAACCCGCCTGGGCTGTAACTGATTTCATATCAATCCGGACCGACCCCAGAAGGCCGGCCGGCGCAGAAGGAGGCTCCCGTCCATGCAATTCTCCCGTCGCCTGCTGGCCACCGCCGTCCTCGGTGCCGCTGCCTTCCTGCCCGGTACCGCCGCGGCCCAAGGCAACCTCGTGGTCTATTGCTCCGTACAGGAGGAATGGTGCCGCCCGATGATGCAGGCCTTCGAGCGCGCCACCGGCGTGCGCGTCGCCATGACGCGGCGCAGCAGCGGCGAGACGATGACGCAGATCCGCGCGGAATCCTCCAACCCCCGCGGCGATGTCTGGTGGGGCGGCACGGGCGACCCGCACATGCAGGCGGCGCAGGAGAACCTGACCGTCGAGTATCGCTCCCCCATGCATGAACAGCTGCACCCCTGGGCGATCAGCCAGGCGCGGCAGACCGGCTTCCGCACGGTCGGCATCTATGCCGGCGCGCTCGGCTATTCCTACAACGCCAATGAGCTGCGCCGCCGCCGCATCGCCGCGCCGACCTGCTGGGCCGATCTCGCGAAGCCGGAATATCGCGGTGAGGTCCAGGTGGCGGACCCCAACACCTCCGGCACCGCCTACACCATGCTGGCGACGCTGGTGCAGGTGATGGGGGAGGAGCCGGCCTTCACCTACCTCCGCGCCCTGCATCGCAACGTGAACCAGTACACACGGTCCGGCGCCGCGCCGGCGCGCGCGGCGGCGACGGGGGAGACGCTCGTCGGCATCACCTTCCTTCATGACGCGGTGACGCAGAAGGTGAACGGCGCGCCAGTGGAACTCGTCGGCCCCTGCGAGGGCACGGGCTATGAGATCGGCTCCATGTCCATCATCCGCGGTGCCCGCAACCTCGACAACGCCCGCCGCTTCTATGACTGGGCGCTGACGGCGGAAGCGCAGGGCCTCGCCGTGCAGGCGCAGGCCTACCAGCTTCCCTCGAACCGCAACGCGCCGATCCCCGAACAGGCGCCGCGCTTCGAGAATATCCGCATGATCGACTACGACTTCGCCCGCTGGGGCAGCGCGGAGGAGCGCACGCGCCTCATCACGCGCTGGGAGCGTGAGGTCCGCGCCGGCGCCCGCTGAACAGCACGGCTAACCAGGTGGGGGGCTGAACCATGGGCGCGCTGACGCTCGGCCGCGCGGCGTTGCTTTGCGCCGTGGTGGGCCTTCTCCTTGCCCCCTGGCATGGGATGGAAGCGGGGCTGGCCGGCCTCGGCGCCTGGCCTGGCGGAGAAGCGGCGCCGCTCGCCGCGCTGCTGGCCTCGGGGGAACGCGGGTGGCTGTGGCCGGTGCCGCTGCTGGTCGCCTCCATCGCCGTGCCGCTGCTGGCGAAGCGCGCGCCCGGCCTGCCGCTGATGCTGGTGGGGGCGGGGCTGATCGGCTGGGTGTTCCTGATGGGGCACGCGATCGGCCTCAACGGGCTCGCCTGGCCGTCCTTCGCCGGGCTGCTCGGCGCGCCGCCACCGCAGCCGGCGCTGGGCTGGGGTGGGCTGCTGGTGCTGGGCGCGGGTGCCGCGATGGTCTCCGCCGGGCTCGCGGCACGCGGCAGCTTCGGGGCGGATGCCTTCGTCAGCTTCCTCGTCTGCGCCAGCGCGCTGCTGCTGCTGGTCTTCGTCTTCATCCCGTTGTTCACCATCCTGTCCGCCGCCGTGATCGAGGACCACCGCTTCGCGCCGCAAGCGCTGGTCGCCCGCGTGACGGCGCCGGAGGCCTGGTCCCTGGCTTGCGTGACCAGCCACCAGGGATGCGGCGTGGTGTGGAACACGCTGCTGCTGGCGTCGCTGACCGGCGTGATCTCCACCCTGCTCGGCCTCGGCTTCGCCCTGCTCGCGGTGCGCGGCAATGTGCGGGCGGGCTGGGCCTTCCGGGCGATGACGATCCTGCCGCTGATCACGCCGCCCTTCGTCGTCTCCCTCGCGCTGATCGTGCTGTTCGGGCGGACGGGCATCGTCACCGGCCTGATGTGGGACTGGTTCGACATCCCGCGCAGCCGCTGGATCTATGGCCTGCCCGGCGTGCTGCTGGCGCAGGTGCTGGCACAGGCGCCGATCGCCTTCATGCTGCTGGACGGCGCGCTGCGGGCAATCTCGCCGAGCCTGGAGGAAGCGGCATCGACCATGGGGGCGAGGCGCTTCCAGGTGTTCCGCGGCGTCACCTGGCCACTGCTGAAGCCGGCGCTGGCGGCGGCCTTCCTGCTGGGCTTCGTCGAGAGCCTGGCGGATTTCGGCAATCCGCTGGTGCTCGGCGGCGATTTCGACGTGCTTTCCACCCGCATCTTCTTCGCCATCGCCGGCGCGCGGCATGACCCGGGACGGGCCGCGGCCCTCGCCCTGCTGCTGCTGGCGCTGACCTTCGGCGCCTTCGCGCTGCAATCGCTGTGGCTCGGCAAGCGGCGCTACACGACGGTGACGGGCAAGGGCGACAGCGGCTTGCCTTCCCCGCTGCCGAAGGGCCTCAAGCTGGCCTGCTCGGCCGTCGCCTGGCCGTGGATGATCTTCACGGGCCTCGTCTATGGCATCATCCTCATCGGCGGCTTCGTGCGCGATATCGGGCGCGGCGACATGACCTTCACCTGGCGCCACTTCCTGACCGGCTTCGAGGTGGAGTGGTTCAACGGCCTGGATTTCCGCGGCAGCGCCTGGGACAGCCTGTTCACCACCATCGAGGTCGCGGCCATCGCCGCGCCGCTGACGGCAGG
>CANJXD010000599.1 GCA_947478535.1 Acetobacteraceae bacterium | reverse complement strand
TCGTGCTGCACCTGTTGCAACAACGCGGCATGACGGCCGGCGAGGTGCAGGACCTGCTCTACAAGCGGTCCGGCCTGCACGGCCTGTCCGGCGGCCTTTCCTCGGATTTCCGGCATCTGCTGGCGAGTGGCGATCCGCGCGCGGCCTTCGCCGTCGCCGTGTTCTGCAGCCATGTGGCCCGCGCCATCGCCTCCCTCGCCACGGCGATGGGTGGCCTCGATGGCGTGGTCTTCACCGCCGGTGTCGGCGAACACGCCGCCCCCGTGCGGCAGGCGGTGGGCGATGCGCTGGCCTGGCTCGGCCTGCGGATGGACGCGGTGGCGAATGCCGGGCATGGCCCCCGCATCAGCACGCCGGACAGCGCCATCGAGGCGTGGGTGATCCCGACCGATGAGGAACGCATGATCGCCCGACACACCGCACGCCTGGCACTGGGATAGACGCCCCTATCCCGCCCGCTTTTCCCGCGCCCGCACCCCTTCGCGGTGCGCGGTATAGAGGCCGCTGCCGACAATCACGCAAGCGCCGGCCACCGTCCACAGATCCGGCAGCGCGCCGAACAGCACCCAGCCCGTCGTCGTCATGAAGACGATCTGCGTGTAGCCGAAGGGGGCCAAGGTGGAGGCCGGTGCGAAGCGATAGGCGATGACGACGATCGAATGCGGAATGGCCGAGAAGATGCCGATGCACAGGCCGATGCCGACCTCTCGCCAGCTTGGCGCGACGAAGACCAGGGGCAGCAGCAGCGTCAGCACGAGGAAGCCGGTCACCGCGCTCCAGACCAGGGTGGTTTCCGTGGAATCGCTGCCGGCCATGCGGCGGGTGCAGACGATGGCCGCCGCCCAGCTCGCCGCGGTGATGATGGGCAGCAGCGCCGCCGGCTGGAACAGGCCGCTGCCCGGCCGCAGCACGATCAGCACGCCGAGCAGCCCGACGCCGATCGCCGTCCAGCGCCGCCAGCCCACCTTCTCGCCGAGGAAGACCACGGACAGGATGGTGATGAAGGCGGGGGCGACGAAGTTGATGGAGATCGCCTCCGCCAGTTGCAGCACGCTGATGGCGCTGGTGAAGCTGATGGCGGAGACGACGACGCAGAGGCCCCGCAAAACCTGCAACCGCGGCGCGCGCGGCCGCAGCACCGCCCCGCCGCCGCGCCGCGCCAGCACGAAGGCCACCGGCACCATGAAGGTGAGGTAGCGCAGCCACACCACTTCCAGCGGCGGCAACGTCTGGCTCAGCAGCTTCGACAGGCCATCGGAGATGGAGAACAGCACCAGCGCCAGCAGCATCAGCAGGATGCCCCGCAGCGGATCATCCGCCCGAGGCTGGACGGCGCTCACCCCGCTCAATAGCCGCGTTCCAACCCTACCACCTGGTGCAGGGCCTCGCCGGCCCTGAAGCGCCGGAGATTGGCGAGAAAACCTTCCCGGCATCGCTGCCCATAGGCGGAGGGATCATAGAGCCCGCAATGCGGCGTGATGATGAGGTTGGGCGTGTCCCAGAGCGGGCTTTCCGCCGGCAAGGGCTCCTGCGGCAGGGCATCCAGTACGGCACCAGCCAGCGTGCCGTCCCGCAGCTTCGCCGCCAGCGCCACCGCGTCCAGGATCTCGCCACGCCCGATATTCACCACGCCGGCATGCGACGGCAGCGCATCAAGCTCGGCGCGGCCGATCAGCCCGTTCGTCGCCGGTGTCAGCGGCAGGGCGATGATGAGGAAATCGGTCTCGGCCAGATGCGCCCGGAAGCCATCGCCCTGCGTCATCACCGCCACCGCCGGGTGCGGCCGGCCGCTGGCGCTGTTGCCTATGACACGCATGCCCTGCGCCGCCAGCACCCCCGCCGCCGCGCCACCCAGCGCGCCCATGCCGAGGATCATCGCCGTCCGCCCCGCGACGGTGCCGCCGGACAGCGGTGCCCAGCGATGCGCGCGCTGCGCTGTCATGAAATGGGGGAGGAAGTTGTTGAGCATGAGCACGGCGGCCAGCGAGAACTCCGCCGCCTTCGGGATATGCGTGCCGCTGGCATTGGTCAGCGTGACGCCATCCGGCAACCCTGCCTTGAGCAGCCATTCGACGCCGGCGCTGGTGTAGCTGATCCAGCGCAGCCGCGGCGCCCGCCGGGCCAGGTCCTGCAGCGGCGCGGGCCCGCACAGCAGCAGCACCTCCGCCTCCGGCAGCGCTGCTTCCAGCGCCGCCGCATCCTGGCCGTAGCTGAACGCCACATCCGCGCCATCGGCCATGGCGCGGCAGCGATCTTCCGGGAATTGCCCCGCCTGCATCGAGGCGGGGTTCACCTGCACATGCAGTCGCGTTGTGCTCACTGTTCCACGGTGATGTTGTTGGTCTGGATGATCCGGCCGTAGCTGGTTGTCTGTTCGGCCAGCCGCGCGCGGAACGGAGCGGCGCCATCGGCCTGCACTTCGCCGCCCAACTCGCCGATGCGGTTCTTCACCGCGGGCTCCTTCAGCACCGCCGCGATCTCCCGCTCCAGCCGCGCGATCATGGCCGGCGGTGTGGTGCCGGCGACCAGCAGGCCCTGCCAGGTGCCGGCATCCGGCTCCGGCCAGCCGAGTTCGCGGAAGGTGGGAAGGTTGGGCAGGTTCGGCAGGCGGCGCTGGCCGGTCACCGCAAGGCCGCGCATCTGGCCATTGACGACGAAAGGCATGGATTGCGTGGCGCCCGCCATCGTCACATTCGCCTCGTTCGAGACCAACGCCAGCAGCGCCGGGGCACCGCCGCGATAGGGCACGGAAACCATCTCCGTCCCCCAGGACGCGGCGAGCGAGAGGGAGACGATGTGGGTCAGCGTGCCGGTGCCGGAATTGGCGGCGTTCAGCTTGCCCGGATTGGCCTTGGCATAGGCGACCAGCCCGGCCGCATCCTGCACCGGAAGCTGGTTGTTCACCGCCAGGATATAGGGCGCGTAGATCACCATCTGCACCGGCGCCAGATCCTTCGCCGCATCGAAGGGCATGCGCGGGAACAGGAAGGGATTGGTCGCCAGGACGGAGACATCGAGCAGCAGCATGGTGTGGCCATCCGGCCGGCTCTTCGCCACGAAATCGGCGCCGATATTGCCGCCCGCGCCGGCGCGGTTTTCCACCACGACATTCTGGCCGGTCCGCGCGGCCAGTGGCGCCGCGATCAGGCGCGCGAGGATGTCGCTGGTCCCGCCGGGGGCATTGGGGACGATGATGCGGATGGTCTGGTTGAACTCCTGCGCCCGGGCCAGGCCCGGCGAGGCCAGCAGCGGTACCGCGGCGGTGGCTTGCAGAATGGTGCGGCGGTTGTTCATGCGGCGGGCCTCCCCTTGATCGACGGCCGCCCTGTTTCCGGTACGGCGCCTTCATGATCGCCCGCGCGGCAGGGGGCGGCAAGCTCGCGGGCTTCCGGCGGGGTTCGCAACGGCTACACTGTTCCGCCATGACAGACGCCCGCTTCATCGCCGCCATCGTCGCGGCACAGGCCCTGGTGCAGATCGGCGCCTATTCCCTTCCGGCGCTGCTGCCCGGCTTCATCGCGCGCTGGTCGCTGACGGCGACGGAGGCTGGCTGGCTGGGTGGCGCCTTCTTCGGCACCTATGTGCTGGCGGTGCCGGTGCTGGTTTCGCTGACGGATCGGGTGCCGGCGCGGCGCATCTAC
>CANJXD010000598.1 GCA_947478535.1 Acetobacteraceae bacterium | reverse complement strand
CGGCCAGCTCACCGACTGGCAGCCCGCGACGCTCGACGACGTCATCCGGCTGCTGAACAAATTTGCGAGCTGGGCCCAAGTGCAGGGAGCGGCGGCATGACGCTCTCGCTCCGCCCCTATCAGCGCGACGCGATCGACGCGCTCTACGACTACTTCGCAGGGAACACCGGCAATCCGCTCGTCGTCATGCCGACGGGCACGGGCAAGAGCCTGTGCATGGCCGGCTTCATCCGCGAAGCGATCGCGGCTTACGCCGACACGCGCGTTCTCGTCCTCACGCATGTGAAGGAATTGATCCAACAGGACTTCCAGGCGCTGCTCCGCGCCTGGCCCGAAGCGCCGGCCGGCATTTACTCGGCCGGCCTATCCCGCCGCGACATCCGTGCGCAGATCCTCTTCGCTGGCATTCAGTCCATTCACCGCCACGCCTATCAGGTGCAGCGCTGCGATCTCGTGCTGATCGACGAGGCACATCTCCTCGGCCGCGGCGACAGCGGCATGTATCGGTCCTTCCTGAAGCAGCTCAACGAGATCAATGCCGGGCTGCTGAAGGTGGTGGGCTTCACCGCCACGCCGTACCGCCTCGACAGCGGGCTGCTGCACGAGGGCAAGGATCGGCTCTTCACCGACATCGCCTATGAGGTGCCGGTGCTGGACATGATCCAGCAGGGCTATCTCTGCCCCGTCGTTCCGAAGCAGACCACGACGCAGCTCGATGTCGGTGGCGTCGGCACCCGCGGTGGCGAATTCATCGCCAAGGACCTCGAGGCGGCTGTGGACCGCGACGAGGTGACCCGCGCCGCCGTCGCGGAGATCGTCCAGCACGGCGAAGGCCGCGGCTCCTGGCTCGTGTTCTGCTCCGGCGTCGCCCATGCGCGCCATGTCCGTGACGCCATCCGCGAGCATGGGTTCTCCGCCGAGACCGTCACCGGCGACACGCCCGCGCCGGAGCGCGACGGGATTCTCGCCGCGTTCAAGGCGGGGCGGCTGCGCTGCGTCACCAACGCCAATGTGCTCACCACCGGCTTCGACGCGCCGGGCACCGACCTTGTCGCACTGCTGCGCCCCACGAAGAGCGTCGGCCTCTATGTCCAGATGGTCGGCCGCGGAACGCGCCTCGCCGAGGGCAAGGATGACTGCCTGGTGCTGGACTTCGCGGGCAACACTGCGCGGCACGGTCCTATCGACACGGTCGACGGCCGAAAGAAGGAACCCGCCGGGGATGGCCAGGCGCCGATCAAGGTTTGTCCCGAGTGCCAGACCATCAACCATGCCAGCGCGCGCCGCTGCATCGAGTGCGACCACGAGTTCCCGCCGCCGGTCGTGAAGGTGGCGCCGCAGGCGGCGTCGAACGCGCTGCTTTCGACGCAGATCCAGGCGGCCTGGTGCGACGTCACCGGCGTCAGCTACGCCCGCCACGAAAAGCCCGGCAAGCCGACATCGCTGCGCGTCACCTACGATTGCGGCCTCGCGCGGCACAGCGAGTGGGTGTGCTTCGAGCACACCGGCTTTCCCCGCGAGAAGGCTTGCTCGTGGTGGCGTCGTCGCGCGCCGCAGCTGCCAGCGCCGTCCAGCGTCGATGAGGCCCTGCAGCACGTCGACGCGCTGCGCCAGCCCATCGCGATCCAGGTGCGGCCCACCGGCCAATACACCGAGATCACCGCCGCGAGGTTCATGTGACATGCCGAACCTGCGCGCGCCCCGCCTGGCACTGGAATTGGTGGCACCCGTCCCGAACGCTGCGCGTCCACTGGACCGTGCCGAGCTGCTCCCCCGTCTGCCTCAGCCTCTGGAGGACCCGTCGCATGGTTGATCCCAACGATCAGGAAGTCGGCGCCATGCGCGCCGCCGGCGACATCGCCGGCCAATTCATCGATGCCGTCGGCAGCACCGACATGGCCACCTGGTCCGAGCAGGACTGGCAGGGCTTCATCGAGGCGATCTGCGGCGCCTATGTCGAAGCCCTCATCGAGCAGCAGATCGCCATCAACGCCGCGCTGGCCAAGGTGCAGGCGGGACCGCCGGCGTGAGCGCCACGCCCAACTTCATGGCGCAGTATGGCTCGCGGCTGGCGGACAACGGCTATCCCGTCATTCCCATCATGCCAGGCAGCAAGGTCCCAGGCCGCCACCATGTCGCCCAGTGGACGCCCTATCCCGACTGGGCCCGGCATTGCGACCGCACGACGAAGCCCTTCGAAGTGGACATCTGGCAGCGCTGGCCCGGCTGCGGCGTCGGCATCGCAGCCGGCGTCGTGGTGGGTATCGACATCGATATTCTCGACGCCGCGCTCTCCATCCAGATCGCCGAGCTGGCGGCGCAAATGCTGGGCGACACGCCCTGCTGGCGCATCGGCCGCGCGCCGAAGCGCATGCTGGTGTATCGCGCCACCACGCCATTTGCCGGCCGGAAACGCCACCCGCTCGAGCTGCTGGCCCGCGGGCAGCAATTCGTCGCCTATGCCATCCATCCCGACACCGGCCAGCCCTATGCATGGCCGGAGGCGAACCTGCTGGACGTGCCGCTGGACCGGCTGCCCGGGGTGGACGAGGCGGGCTGCCTCGCCTTCCTGGACGCCGCCTGGCAGCTGATCCCGGAGGCGCTGCGGCCACGCTCTCTCCGCCTCGAGGACAGCGAGGGCGCATGGAAGGGCGCCTCCGATCCCCGCGGTACCCTCGCGGCGGTGAAGGCAGCGCTGGCCTTCCTCCCCAACGAGGACCTGGACGGCCATTCCTGGATCACCATGGGCAACGCCATCAAGGCGGCGCTGGGTGAGGCGGGGCGCGACCTCTGGCTCGACTGGTCGAAGGCGAGCGGGAAATCGGGGCTGTCGGGCAGGCCGGACACAGCCGAGCGCCGCTGGGCATCGCTGCGCCCCCACAGCGTCGGCGCCGGCAGCATCTACGGCCTCGCCATCGCGCGCGGCTGGGTGCCGCCGCCCGACATCACCCTGAATGCTCATGCGGCGGAACGCGCCGCGCAGCCACACCCGGCAGCAGCGCTGCTGGCCACGGCGGATGCCACGCCGCCAGCGCCGCAGCCAGAGGCCGCCCACCCCGCCGCGGCGCTGCTGGCGACGCTGTACGCCAGCCGCGCGAAGCAGCAGGCCAGGCCACTCCCTGTACCGGCCAGCATCTTGCAGCCTGGCGGCGTCCTGCAGCTGTTGGTGGAGGAATGCGTCAGGACCGCGCTGCGGCCGCAGCCCTTCCTCGCGCTCGGTGCGGCCATCTGCGCCGTCGGCGCGCTGGCTGGGCGTCAGTACCGAACGCACACGGATCTGCGCACCAACGTCTATGTCGCAGCCGTGGCCGAGAGCGGCGGCGGAAAGGACCACGCACCGGAGGTGATCCGCCGTTGCTTCGACCTGGCTGGGCTGGAGCGCTATCTCGGCGGCGAGACCCTTGCCTCCGGCCGCGGCCTGCTGTCCGCCTTGGAGCAGCATCCCGCGCGGCTGTTTCAGATCGACGAGTTCGGCCTGTTCCTCGCCACCGTCATGGGCGGCAGGGTGCCGGCGCACAAGGCCGATATCTGGTCGGAGCTGATGAAGCTCTATAGCCGCGCGAAGGGCATCTATCGCGGCACCGAATACGCGGACAAGAAGCTTGCGCCGCGCATCGACATCCACCAGCCCTGCGTCTGCTT
>CANJXD010000597.1 GCA_947478535.1 Acetobacteraceae bacterium | reverse complement strand
GTCCCGCGCACCGACACCTATATCGAGAAGGATGCGCAGATCAACGAACAGATCGACCGCATGCGGCATTCCGCCACGCAGTCACTGCTCGAACGATCGGATGTGGTGATCGTCGCCTCCGTCTCCTGCATCTACGGTATCGGCTCGGTCGAGACCTATTCACGCATGGTCGTGAAGTTGGAGCGTGGCGGCAAGATCGAGCGCGACGTGCTGGTGAAGGGGCTGGTCGAACAGCAATACCGCCGCAACGACAGCGCCTTCCAGCGCGGCACCTTCCGCATCCGCGGCGAGACGGTGGATATCTGGCCGTCCCACATGGAAGACCGCGCCTGGCGGGTGAACCTGTTCGGCGACGAGATCGACGGGCTCAAGGAATTCGACCCGCTGACGGGGGAAATCACGGCGGAGATGGAGCGCGTGTCCATCTACGCCAACAGCCACTACGTCACCCCCCGGCCGACGCTGCAGCAGGCGATCATCAGCATCAAGGCGGAGCTGAAGGAAAGGCTGGCGGAGTTGCACGCGCAGGGCCGGCTGCTGGAAGCCCAGCGGCTGGACCAGCGCACGACCTTCGATATCGAGATGCTGGAGACCACGGGCGTCTGCAAAGGGATCGAGAATTATTCCCGCTATCTCACCGGCCGGAAGCCGGGCGAGCCGCCGCCGACACTGTTCGAATACCTGCCGGAGAATGCACTGCTGGTGGTGGATGAAAGCCACGTCACCGTGCCGCAGATCGGCGGCATGTATCGCGGCGACTTCGCGCGCAAATCGGTGCTGGACGAGTACGGCTTCCGCCTGCCCTCCTGCAAGGACAACCGGCCCCTGAAGTTCGAGGAGTGGGACGCCTATCGCCCCAACTCCGTCTTCGTCAGCGCGACACCGGGGCCATGGGAGATGGAGCGTGCGGGTGGCACCTTTGCCGAACAGGTGATCCGCCCGACGGGCCTGGTCGATCCGGTGACGGAGATTCGCCCGGTCGAAGGCCAGGTCGATGACCTGCTGGCGGAATGCCGCACCGTGGCGCTGGCAGGTGGCCGCGTGCTGGTGACGACGCTGACCAAGCGCATGGCTGAAGACCTGACGGAATACATGACGGAAACCGGCATCCGCTGCCGCTACCTGCATTCCGATGTCGATACGCTGGAGCGGATCGAGATCATCCGCGACCTCCGCCGCGGTGTCTTCGACGTGCTGATCGGCATCAACCTGCTGCGCGAAGGGCTCGACATTCCGGAATGCGCGCTGGTCGCCATCCTCGACGCCGACAAGGAAGGCTTTCTCCGCTCCACCACCTCCCTCATCCAGACCATCGGCCGCGCCGCGCGCAACGCGGATGGGCGCGTCGTGCTCTATGCCGATGTGATGACGGACAGCCTGAAGCGGGCGCTGGATGAAACGGCGCGACGGCGGTCGAAGCAGCAGGCCTTCAATGAGGCCAACGGAATCACACCCCAATCCATCCGGCGCGACATCTCCGACGTGCTGCAATCCGTCTATGAGAAGGACTACGTCACCGTCGATGCGGTGGAGGGCGATGCGACCGCGGAATTCGTCGGCAAGGACCTGGGTGCGGCGATCCAGGAGCTGGAAAAGCGCATGCGCGCCGCCGCCGCCGACCTCGAATTCGAGGAAGCCGCCCGCATCCGCGACGAGATCAAGCGGCTGGAGGCATTGGACCTCGGCCTGCAACCGAACCTCGCGGGGCGATCCCTGCAGGATGCGGCACCGGTAAGGGGTGAGCCGGCGAAGGGCGCCAAGCCCTCGGGACGGGCGAAACAGGATTGGAAGCCGACGCCGCTCGGCCCCGGCGGGGGTGGCTATGACCCGGAGAAGGGCCGCGGCGCGAAGGGGCGCGGGCGGAAGCGTTGAGCAACTTCCCGCGGGCCTGATCGGCCCCGCTCACGGCAGTCTGATCGACCATGGCGGGATCGGGGCTTGTGGCGCCCTGTCCCCGCCACAAGCTGCGCTTCTATTGGTTCGCGTGACGAACCGACGAAGGAATACCACCATGCCCAACACCAAGCTTCGCGCCCTCAGCCGCCTCCTGCTCGTCCTCGCGCTCACGGTACCGGTCGCGGCCTGTTCCGGCATGAACCGCACCCAGCAGCGCGCGCTGTCCGGCGGCGCGATCGGCGCGGCGGGCGGTGCGGCCGTGGGCGCGCTGACCGGGGGTTCCGCCATCACCGGCGCGCTGATCGGCGGCGCTGGCGGCGCGGCGGTGGGCGCCATCACGCGCTGATACCCCGACACCACGCTTGCGCGGCGTTACCAAAAACATCGCGCTTGCCCAATGGCCCAATAAAACCGCGCTTGCGCGGTGGCATAAGGTCGCTACCCTTGCGGGTTCTCGGAGGCCCGCAGGGGAGCAATCAATGCACCGTCGTCTTCTCCTGGCCGCATCGGCCGGGGTTCTGGCCGCGCCCGCCATCGTGCGCGCGCAGGCTTTCCCGAAAATCACCATCGGCATGTCCGGCTGGACCGGCTTCGCGCCGCTGACGCTGGCGGAAAATGCCGGTCTCTTCCGCGCCAACGGCATCGAGGTGGAAACCCGCTTCGTGCCGCAGCGCGAACGCAACCTGGCCCTCGCCTCCGGCGCGCTGAACTGCGTGGTCACGACCGTCGACACGATGATCCAGTGGGCCGCCTCCATCCCCTTGCAGCAGGTGCTGGTGCTCGACCGCTCCCGCGGTGGGGACGGCGTAGCGGTGCGACCGGCGATCCAGCGCTGGGCCGATCTGCGCGGCAAGACCATCGCCGTGGATGGCGCGGGCACGACGCCCTATTTCGTCCTCGCCTACATGCTGCGCGAGAACGGGATGAGCATCCGCGACGTGCAGACAGCGACGCTCGCGCCGCAGCCCGCCGCCCAGGCCTTCGTCGCCGGGCAGTTCGACGGCGCCTCGACCTATGAGCCCTATCTGTCCCAGGTGCGGGAGATGGGGGCGGATAAGGGCAAGATCCTGGCGACGACGAACGACCATGCCTGCGTCGTCGATACCCTCGCCTTCCAGCCCGCCTTCATCGAGCGCAATGGCGAAGCCGTGCAGCGCGTCGTGAAGTCCTGGTTCGATGCCATCGCGATGATTGCGCGGGAGCCGGACCGCTCCAACGAGATCATGGGGCAGCGCACGCGCCAGACGGCGGCGCAATTCGCCGCCAGCGCGCAATACATCGAATGGCTCGACCTGCCGAAGAACCGCGCCTACGTCGCCAGCGGCCTGCCCGAGTTTTCGACCAAGGCGCATACGGTGCTGCGGGAAGCGGGCGTGCTGCGGGCGGATGTGAACCTGGCGCCGCTGTTCGGTGATCGCTTCCTGCGCGGCATGGGCTAAGCCGGCCGATAATGCCCTTGCGGCCACTCGCCCCCGTCTCAACCGGCGCCCGGGTGATCCTCGGCGCCGGCTTCTTCGTGCTGTTCGTCGCCCTCTGGGCGGCGGTGTCCTATGGCGGGCTGGTGCCGCCGCTGTTCCTCGCCTCCCCCGGCAAGACCGTGCTGGCGGGGCTGTCGCTGTTCACGGAATACGACTTCGCGCGGGATATCGCGGTGACGATCTTCCGCGTCGTCGGCGGCTTCGCCATCGCCGCCGCGCTGGCCGTGCCGCTCGGGCTCGCCATGGGCGCCTTTAAGCCCGTCGAGGCCTTCTTC
>CANJXD010000596.1 GCA_947478535.1 Acetobacteraceae bacterium | reverse complement strand
GACGGGCATGCGCGGGACCTGGTTCTGGCGGGCGCGATCCTTTCGATCCTGATCAACCCCTTCCTGTTCGCGGCGGTGGAACGGGGGCGGACGAAGATCCTGACCCGCATCGCCTTCACCAAGGGCAAGGGAGAGGCCGCGCCGCCAGCCACGAACACCCAGGCCGCCGCCGCCACCATGCGCGCCGCGGCCGACCAGATGGTGGAGGCCGCGCATGGCGTCGCCGTGGCCGTGGGAGCCGAGGCAGCACCAGACGCCGTGGCGCCAACGGTGACGACGCTGACGGCGCATGATGTCGTCGTCGGCTATGGCCGCGTCGGCGGCCTGCTCGGCGCACGCCTTCTCGCCGCCGGTCGGCCGGTGCTGGTGATCGAGGAAGCGGATGAGGCCGTGGCCACGGCGCGGACCGAGGGCGCGGAGGTCGTCGTCGGCAATGCCGCGGACCCGGAAGTGCTGGCGGCGGCGAACCTCGCCGGCGCGCAGCGGCTTTTCGTCACGGTGCCCGAGACCTTCGAGGCAGGGCAGGTGGTGGAGCAGGCGCGGGCGCTGAATGCCGGCCTTGAGATCATCGCCCGTGCCCATTCGGATGAAGCGGTGGACCACCTGGCCGGACGGGGCGCCAACCTGACGATCAGCGGGGAGCGGGAGATCGCGCTGCGGATGATCGAGCGGGCGGGCGTGTAGCGGCCCGCCGAGCCGGCGCCGGGCAGTTGTGAAGGGGGCCAACGCGGACGGGGCCAACGTGGACGGGGGCCAGCAAGATGCTCTAACTGATAACGCAGAACCGCGCGGGGCACCCCTTCGGAGGGAGCGGCGCGAGACAGCCTGACCAGGAGCCACCGGCATGAGGGTCCGCCAGCGCCGCCGCCAAGAAGACGATCCCGATGATTTCGGGGACAACCGGCGCGACTTTGCCGATGACACGATGCCGCGGGACGATGAACCGGAGGCGCCGGCCTGGGCGCGGACGATGTTCATCGCCATCCTGGCGACGCTGGGCATCGGCCTGATCCTGTTCTTCCTGCTGGAACTCGATGCCGAGGACCTCGGCGGGCCCTGGGTGCTCATGCCGGTCCTGCTGATCGGCGCAGCTTTCGGCCGTTCCTTCGGCAGGGGCCGCTTCCGCTCCGCCGTCCGCCGCTGAGCCGCCACGCCCACTATCGGCCAAGCCACGAGGCCGGGAGAACCACCATGCCCACCCCCGCCATCGCCCCTCTGGACCGCGCCCTGATGGAGCCGCGCTGGCGGGCAGCCGCGGAGACCGCCGACCAGGTGCGCGGCGAATCGACGCTGATCGAGGTGCTGGCGCAGGCGCCCGAATTGCTGTCCTGGTATTATGACGGCTTCTACGCGCAGGTGTTCTTCAAGGGCCGCGTCGAGCGCCGGGTGAAGGAGGTGCTGCGCCTCAAGCTCTCCACCATCCATGGCTGCGCCTTCTGCAACAAGGGCAACACCAAATCCGCCCTCGATGCCGGCGTGACCCAGGCGCAGATCGACGCCATCTGGGACAGCGCCGCCCCTGTCTTCGATGACCGGGACCGCGCTGTGATCCGCCTCGCGGAGGAGATGGCGCTGCCGAACATGGCGGGCGAGGTTACGCCGGATTTGCAGGCGGCACTGCGCCGGCATTTCTCGGAAGCCGAGATGGTTGAACTCGCCATGGTCGCCGCCGTGCTGACGGGGATGGCGAAGATGCTGTTCACCTTCGATCTGGTGAGCCGGGAGGCCAACTGCCCGATCGGGCCGGGCGCCGCGTCAAGCTAGTCCGCGACGATTTCTCCCCCCGGGCTGACTCGGGGCGATGCCGGCGCTACATCGGGGGCATGGCTTCCCACCCCCGCCGCCCCTCCGGCCAGCGCTGGATCAAGCGCCCGCCGCGCCCGTCCCGCCCCACGGCACCCCTCACCACGGGGGTGCCGAAGGAGCCTGTGCGGGATATCCGCATCAAGCCCGGCATGCAGCAATTCCTGATGTCGATCGGCACCGGGATTTCAGCCGGCATCGTCGGCGCCATCCTCGCCCAGGTCGCGGGGCTGCGGCCCGGCATGCCGGGGTTTGCCGCCGGCGCCTGCTTCTGCCTCGGCTTCACCGCGCTGTGGCGGAGCTTCGGTGGCACTGTCCAGGACATCAAGGACCTGTTCCGATGAACCGCACGCTGATCCTCGCCGGCGCCCAGCTCGGCCCCATCCAGCGCGCTGACGGGCGCGCGGCGACGCTCGACCGGCTGGTGGCGCTGCTGGAAGCGGCAGCGGCCAAGGGGGCGAAGCTCGTCGTCTTCCCCGAACTCGCCTTCACCACCTTCTTCCCGCGCTGGCCGATGGCGCTGGATTCCGCGGAATTGCTGGGCAATTTCGAAACCGCCATGCCCAACCCGCAGGTGCAGGCGCTGTTCGACCGCGCCCGCGCGCTGGGGGTGGGGTTCTACATCGGCTATGCCGAGCTGACGCCGGATGGCCACCGCTTCAACAGCGCCATCACGGTGGGCCCCGATGGCAGCACCCTGTTCAAGTATCGCAAGATCCACCTGCCCGGGTCGGATCACGTCAAGGATGGTCAGACCTACCAGCAGCTCGAGAAGATGTATTTCGAGTATGGCGACATGGGCTTCCCCGTGGCGCGCGGGCCGGAAGCCTGGGGCCGCCCGGTGCTCGGCATGCTGGTCTGCAATGACCGCCGCTGGCCGGAAGGCTGGCGCTGCCTCGGCCTGCAGGGGGCGGAATTGGTGATGGTCGGCTACAACTCCGCCGCCTATGACCCGAATGGCGGCGAGGGCGAAAGCGAGGAATTGCGGACGTTCCATTCCATCCTCGCCGCGCAGTCCAACGCCTATATGAACGCCACCTGGGCGATCGCGGTGGCGAAGGCTGGGGTGGAGGACGGCGCCGGGCTGATCGGTGGGTCCGTGATCGTCGATCCCAACGGCGTCGTCGTCGCCCAGGCGAAGACCAAGGGGGATGAGGTGATCCTCGCCGAGGTGGATTTTGACGCCTGCCGCCAGGGCAAGGAGAAGATGTTCAACTTCGCCCAGCACCGCCGCCCGCAGCATTACGCGCGGATCGTCGACCAGGTGGGCGCCGTGGCGCCGGAGTGACCTGCCCGGGACCATTCGCGCCAAAGTAGTGTTGCGCGACAAAGCACTCGCGTTCCATGCTGGCGCCCAGGGGCCCGCCGGATCAACCGTCGGTCCACCGGACGCATGGAGGACAGCGCTTGCAACCGTCGCAGTTACTCGCCATCGCCGCGAAAGACGTGATCCGCCCCGGGATGCTGAAGAACACCACGCATTACGGCCTGCCGGAATCCCTCATCCTCAGCCCGGTGCCGAACGAGACCGGCCTGGCGCCGGACGGCAAGGCGAGCAACGTGGTCTATGTGAAGCAGGCCGGACAGGGCGGGCAGCCCTTCAAGGCCTATGTCTGCGACTACAAGGAAGGTGAGCTGAACTATCAGGTGCTGGGCACCGACGCGCCCTTCTGCTTCACCACCACCATCAATGGCTGCACCTTCTCGGTGGGGATTCCGGCGCCGGATGGGACGGTGATCGTGTCCCACACCAACATGAAGTCCGACAAGATGGACCCCGCGGATCTGCTGACGCGCGGCACCCAGACCCAGGGCCAGTTCCAGGGCGCGGTCGCCACGGCGTTCCACG
>CANJXD010000595.1 GCA_947478535.1 Acetobacteraceae bacterium | reverse complement strand
CCACATCCAGCGTCATCCGCCCGCCAAGGAAGAAGGCAGGGTCGTAGTAGCCGAGCACGAGATTCGCATCCGTCACCGTCGGCCGCGTGCCGCCCATGCCGTAGCAGGCCGGGCCGGGTTCGGAGCCCGCGGAATGCGGCCCGACCTTGAGCAAGCCCACCTCGTCGATCGCGGCGATGGAACCACCACCGGCGCCGATCTCGATCATCTCGATGGTCGGCGCCTTGATCGGCAGGCCTGATCCGCGCGTGAATCGCTGCAGTCGCGCCGCTTCCAGCATGGGCGCGATCTCGGCGCGGCCATCCTCGATCATGCAGGCCTTGGCCGTGGTGCCGCCCATGTCGAAGCTGATGACATCCGCCTTGCCCGCCAGCGCACCGAACAGCGCCGTCGCCAGCCCGCCACCGGCCGGCCCGCTTTCCAGCAACCGGATCGGATTTTCACGAGCTGCATCCAGCGAAACCAGGCCTCCCGCGGAATGCATCAGCCGCAGCGGGCCGCCATAGCCGCGCGCCACCAGCGCCCCATGCAGGCGCTTCAGATACCCATCCATCAGCGGCTGCACATAGGCATTGGCACAGGTGGTGACGACGCGCTGATACTCCCCCATCTCCGCCACCACGCCGGAGGACAGCGAGACGGCGATGCCGGGATGCCGCGCGCGGATCAGTGCCGCCGCCGCCTGTTCATGCGTGGGGTTCGCATAGGCATGCAGAAAGGCCACCGCGATGGCCTCGCACCCTGATGCCACCAGCGCATCGGCGGCCGCGAGCACGCTGCCTTCATCCAGCGGCGTGATCACCACACCCTTCGCATCCATCCGCTCCACCACTTCCAGCCGGCGGTCGCGCGGCACCAGCGGCTGCGGGAACTGGAGAAACAGGTCGTAGATGTCGTAGCGCTGTTCCGTCCTCATCTCGAGCAGATCGCGGAAGCCCTGCGTTGTCACCAGGCCCAGCGCCGCACCGCGACGTTCAATGATGGCGTTCGTCACCAGCGTCGTGCCATGCACGATCTCCGCCACCTCGGCGAGACCGATGCCACGCATCGCGACGAGTTCCTCAAGCCCCAGCAGCGCGGCCTCCGCCGGGTCATGCGGCGTGGTCAGGCGCTTGTGCAGCGTCACCTGGCCATCCGCCGCGTCCACCAGCACGAAATCCGTGAAGGTGCCGCCGATATCGAAGCCGATGCGCCAGCGAGCGTTGGTCATGCCTACTTCTTCCTTCAGGCGCTGCGCCGCGCGGGGTGGTGCGCGACATCGCCGGTGATGGCGGCGATCTCGGCCGCGCCGTCCAGCAGGGCGCGGGCGATGTCACGCCGCGCCGCGGCATCGGTCGTCGCGGCAGGATAGGAAATACAAAGGCTGACGAGTTCCGCCGTCTCCGGCTGCGCGACGGCGACCGCGATGGCACCGACGCCGCGATTGGCCTCGTCATGGGAGGTCGCGTAGACCCGCCGCCTTGTCTCGGCCAGGCGCCTCAGCAGGTCATTCATGTCCTGCGGCGCGTGCGGCGAAGGCGGCACGAGGCCGCCGGCATGCAGCGCGCGCACCTCCACGTCAGGCAGCCTGGCCAGCAGGCTGCGACCGGTGGCGCTGGCGAAGGCGGGCAGGCGGCGGCCGATGGTGGAAGACACCCGCAGCGCATTCGTGCCCTGGTGGTCCGTCACCGCCGTCACTTCCAGCCCGGCGCGCAGCGTGACGTAGCCGGTGTGCCCGCATGCCGCGGAAATGCGCGCCACCACCGCATCGGCGCGGTCGATCAGCGAGGAGGCGCGCCGATAGGCGCGTGCCACATCGACCAGCAGCAGCCCCGGGCGATACCGCTTGCTGTCCCCCACCGCTTCCAGCAGGCCGCAATCCCGCATCGCCCGCAACAGGCGGCTCGCATTGCTTTTCGGCAGGCCGGCGCGGGCCACGAGTTCCGTCACCGTCAGCTCCGTGCAGTCGGCGCCGTAGCAACGCAGCACGTCCGCGGCGCTGGCGAGGATGGTCATGCGGGCCCCAACAAGTTCCACAAAATGGAACCATGGTTGCGATATACGGAACGCTACGCCCGGTCTTCCTGCCTCGTCAACGGCCCGCGCGCCACGGCGCGACACCCCGCGCGCCACGGCGCGACACCCCGCGCGCGATCGCGCGACACGCGCTATCCTCCCCCGCATGATCCGATTATTCGCCAACCGTGCCGGCCTCCTCGCCGAGCAGGATGACCCGCCGCTCGACACGCTGCCGGAAGGCGCGCTCTGGCTCGACCTGCACCGCCCGACGGTGGAGGAGGAACAGGCGGTGGAGCGCCTGATCGGCACCGATATCCCGACCCGGGCGGAGGCCGCGGCGATCGGCGAGAGCGCGCGGCTCTATGCCGAGCGCGGCGCCCTGGTCATGACGGCCCCCGTCGTCGCCGGCGTCTCCGAGGGCCATCGCCCCATCGCCGCCGATGTGACCTTCATGCTCACCCCCACCATGCTGATCACGCTGCGGGAGGCGGACCCCCTGCCCTTCCGCGGATTCGTCCGCAAATGCGCGCGCGAGCCCGGGATCGCGGAACGGGCAGAGACCGTCTTCCTCGGCCTGGTGGACAGCATCATCGACCGCGCCGCGGAAATTCTGCGTGACGCCCAAGCCGATGTCGAACGCCTCTCGGCCGAGGTCTTCGCTGACGGGGAACGCGAACCGGGCAAGCGCCGCCGGCCGGTCGACCTGCGCCTCGCGGTCAAGCGGCTGGGCCGCATCAACGCGCTGGTAGCGCGGCTGCGGGAAAGCCTGCTCGGCATCGCCCGCATGCTCGCCTTCTTCCGTCAGGCGGCGGGGGAAAGGCTGCCGGATGCATCGCTCCGCCGCCTCAACGCCATGGAGGCCGATCTGCGCGCGCTGTCGGAGTATGATGGCCAGCTTGGCGCGGAGCTGGAATTCGTGCTGGAGGCGGTCTTCGGCCTGACCAATGCGGACCAGAACCGCATCATCCGCGTCCTGACCGTGGCGTCCGTGCTGTTCCTGCCGCCGACGCTGGTGGGCACGGTCTATGGCATGAACTTCAAGGCGATGCCGGAGCTGGAATGGGCGGCCGGCTATCCCTTCGCGCTGGGGATGATGGTGGCTTCCGCCATCGGCTCCTATTGGCTGTTCAAGCGCAACAACTGGCTGTAGGCCAGGCGGCATGAGCGATGAGACGCCCCGCCCCGCTTCGCCATGGGACCCACTGCTGCGGCTGCGGCAGATCCTGCCGACCTCGTTGCGCGGGGTGCTGAACCGCAGCATCTACGAAGCCGCCTACCGGATACCCGCCTTGGCGGAGGGCGGCTTCTTCAATGGCGGCATGCTCCCACTCTCTCCGCAGTTGCTCGATGTTCCTGGCCTCGGCGGGTCCGTCGCCCAGGCAAACCTCTATCAGTTCGTCATGCGCGACCATCCGCAGGGCCTGGTCTGGGAACCCGCGCGGGTGCTCGATATCGGCTGCGGCGCCGGCGGCGGGCTGCTCTATGCCGCCGCCGCCTGGCCGCGTTCCCGGCTTACCGGCGTCGATCCCTCCGCCTCCGCCATCGCCGAGGCGAAGCGGCGCCTGGCGGGGCATCCGGAGGTCACGCTGCTCGAAGGGCGCGGCGAGGCGTTGCCGGTGCCCGACGCTGGCTTCGACCTCGTGCTCAGCATCGGCACGCTGCCGAATG
>CANJXD010000594.1 GCA_947478535.1 Acetobacteraceae bacterium | reverse complement strand
TGTGGTGGAGATCCGGCGCCTGCTGGCGGAACTCGATCGCGTCAACGCTGCCCTGGCGCAACCGGCGCCCGCGCCAATATCTCCACCTCCCTTGGAAGCGCGCAGCGCCCTGCGCGCCGCCAGCTGAACCCCGCGTCTTTTCGCGACGAGAGCACACCGATGCCCGACGATTCCATGCCGCGTGACGAACTGCCGATCCGCTTCGACCTGATGACGGCCAACCCGGTCTATAAGCCCTTCCGCTACCCCTGGGCCTATGAGGCCTGGTTGCAGCAGCAGCGCATCCATTGGCTGCCGGAGGAAGTGCCGCTCGCCGACGATGTGAAGGACTGGCAGAAGAACCTGACGCCGGGTGAGCGCAACCTGCTGACCCAGATCTTCCGCTTCTTCACCCAGGCGGATGTCGAGGTGAACAACTGCTACATGAAGCAGTACAGCCAGGTCTTCAAACCGACCGAAGTGCTGATGATGATGTCGGCTTTCTCGAATACCGAGACGATCCACATCGCTGCCTATTCGCACCTTCTTGATACCATCGGCATGCCGGAAATCGAATACACGGCGTTCCTGAAGTACAAGGAGATGAAGGACAAGTACGACTACATGCATTCCTTCTCGGTCGAGAACAAGACCGAGATCGCGAAGACGCTGGCCGCCTTCGGCGCCTTCACGGAAGGGCTGCAACTGTTCGCGTCCTTCGCCATCCTCATGAACTTTCCGCGGTTCAACAAGATGAAGGGGATGGGGCAGATCGTGTCGTGGAGCGTGCGGGATGAAACCCTGCATTGCCTCAGCGTGATCCGCCTGTTCCGCACCTTCGTGCAGGAAAACCCGGAGATCTGGACCGAGGACCTGAAGCGGGACCTCTACCTCATCTGCTCCACCATCGTGGACCACGAGGACGCCTTCATCGATCTCGCCTTCGAACTCGGCGGCGTGCAGGGCCTCGATGCCGAGCAGACCAAGCAGTACATCCGCTTCATCGCCGATCGCCGCCTGCAGCAGCTGGGCCTTGAGCCGCTCTACCGGATCGAGAAGAACCCGCTGCCCTGGCTGGATGAGATGCTGAACGCGGTGGAGCACACCAACTTCTTCGAGAACCGCGCCACCGAATATTCCCGCGCCAGCACTGCCGGTTCCTGGGAAGACGCCTTCGGCGACGCGACCTTCACCTCTGCCCAGCCTGAGGGCGAGATCGATCTGGCGTCGCGCCACTGAGACCGGCGCCCCCGGAAGGGGGGCCGCGCGCCGCAAACAGAAACGGCGCCCCCCGCGAGGAGGGCGCCGTTTTCCGTTCAGGCTCAGACCAGGCGGCCCTTTCGGGCCGCGCCGCGTCAGCTCTCGTTGGAATCGGGGTGGCGCAGCAGCCACAGGCGCTCATGCGCCGCGACCAGGCTTTCCATGTTCTTGCGGCGATTGTCGTCGGGCGAGACCGGGCGGCGCGTCAACATCATTTCCAGGATGCGGAGCAATTCTTCCGCAACCTCATAGTCGCCCTGATCGCAGGCATGGTGGAAGGCGATCAGGATCTTGTCCGAAAGCCGGCGCGTATGCCGGGGCGGCCCAGACGGCGCGCGCCCTGCTTCGCGGCCAGACGGATCCCGTTCCTCGTCGGACATGCAGCGTGCAGCTCCCAGTGCGGCGCCGGAATCCCGGCGCAGATAATCATAATAGCCTGACTTTGGCCCGGCCGGAACCCTTGGCTTTCGCGACCAGCCCTAACCTTTCGCCTTAGCTGCCCCTGGGGCGCATATGCGCCCGGGTGGATTGCGCAATCGCCTCCGGCGCGGTTTCAGGCCGGAACAGCGCCCGCACCCGCCCGTCAGGACCGACGAGATAGATGAAGGAGGAGTGATCCATCAGATACTGGGACATCTCCGGCCGATTCACTTTTGCGTAAAACACCCGGAAGGCCCGCGCCGCGGCGCCCACCTGCTCCGTCGATCCCGTCAGCCCGATCAGCCGCGGATGGAAGCGGGAGACGTAGTCCGCCATCTGCTCCACCGTGTCGCGCTCGGGATCGACGGTGATGAAGATCGGCGTCACCCGTACGCCCTGTTCTTCCAGCAGATCCACCGCCGTCGTCATGATGCCGAGCTCGGTCGGGCAGACATCGGGGCAGAAGCTGTAGCCGAAATAGATCAGCTGGAACTGCCCGGCGTAATCCGTCTGCGTCACCGGCCGGCCTTCATGGGTCACCAGGCTGAACGGCCCGCCCAGGGCCAGGCCCTGCGGCAATTGCACGCCACCGGCGGAGGGGGGCGGCATCTCCGTGCCGAACAACCCGCTGACCCGGCGAAGGAAGGCATCCGCCACCCCTTCCTCCCCGCTTTTCCCAAGCCAGGCGGAGGCCCAGAGGCCGCCGAGCAGCAGGATGAGGACGAGCGCGAAAAGGCGGATGGCGACGAGCATGATGGCGGTGAGATAGGCGCGGCACGCCCTGCCGTCCATCCGGGACCCGGAGTAGTCTGACTGACGAAACCCCGGGGGGATGCGGCGCATGGCGGCCAACAGGGATGCGGTCATCGTCATCGGTGCCGGCGGCCATGCCCGCCCGGTGATCGAGACGCTGCGCCTGCTCGGCATCCCCATCGCGGCGCTGCTGGATGAGGTGCCGGAAGGCCCGCCCGTGCTCGGCATCGCCAGGGCCGGGGGGCTTGCCTTGCTCGGCACCATTCCGGCCGGGGGCGCGATCATCGCGGTCGGGCACAACCCGTCCCGCCTGCGCCTGGCGGCGCTGGCCCTGGAAGCGCGCCTTTCCCTGCCGCTTCTGGTCCACCCGATGGCGCTGGTCTCCCCCAGCGCGGTGCTTGGGGAAGGGGTGCAGGTCATGCCCCGCGCCGTGGTCGGGCCGGAAGCCATGCTCGGCCGGCTCTGCCTCATCAATACCGGCGCCATCGTCGAGCATGAATGCCGGCTGGGCGAGGCGGTGCACCTGGCGCCGGGGGCGATTCTCTGTGGCGGGGTGGTGGTCGAAGACGCGGCGCTGCTCGGCGCGGGATGCAGCGTGATCCCCGGCCGGCGGATCGGTGCCGGGGCCGTGGTCGCGGCCGGCGCGGCGGTGGTGCGGGATGTCGCGGCGGAGGCGCGGGTGGCGGGGGTTCCCGCTACAGGCTGATCGCGCCGCCACGCAGCGCGGCATCGGCCTCCGCGGTCGGCCCCGCTTCCCCATGCAGCACCAGCCCGGGCAGGACCCGCCCCGGCCCTTTGCCGCCGCGCCGCGCCGCCAGCAGCACGCGCTTCGCCGCAACCCCGGCGCGGGGCCAGAGCGGCAGCAGCGCCGGGCTGCCGCAGCCGGCCTCGGCCAGCGCCGCCAGCCCATCGGCGAATCGCGCCGCCGGCAGCACCAGGGTGACGCTGCCGCGCATCGGCAGGCCGGTGGCCAGCAGCCCGGCCCAGGCGGAAAGCGGCACCGCATCCGCATGCGTCGCCCCCGCCCGCAGCGCCCCGGGCGGCGGTGTGCCGGCGGGCCAATAGGGCGGATTGGCGAAGGCGTGGTCGTAGCGGGGCAGCGCGTGGCGCAGCACAGCATCCGCGACATCGCCCACGATCACCGTGACGCGGTCCGCCCAGCCATTCAGCGCCGCATTGTCTCGCGCCAGGGCGGCCAGCATCGGGTCCCGCTCCACCGCGATGATGGTGAGCTGCGGCACCCGCGCCATCAGGCAGAGAAAGG
>CANJXD010000593.1 GCA_947478535.1 Acetobacteraceae bacterium | reverse complement strand
GTTGATGTTGCCGTGGACGGTGTTGATCTCACCGTTGTGGGCCAGCATCCGGAAGGGCTGCGCGAGCCGCCAGGTCGGGAAGGTGTTGGTGGAATAGCGCTGGTGGTAGATGGCGAAGCGGCTGACGAAGCGTTCGTCGTTCAGGTCCGGGTAGAAATCCGTCAGGTTCTCCGCCAGGAACATGCCCTTGTAGATCAGCGACCGGCAGGAGAGCGAGCACAGGTAGAGTTCGGGAATCTGCGCCAGGATCGCCTGCCGCTCGATCCGCCGGCGGATCACATACAGATCGCGCTCATAGGTATCGTCATCGACGCCGCGCGGATTCCACAGCAGGATCTGCTCGATCTCCGGGCGCGTGGCATTTGCCTTCTCGCCGATGCAGGAGACGTCGATCGGCACCTGGCGCCAGGAATAGATGTGGTAGCCGGCGTTCAGCACCTCGGTCTCGACGATCTGGCGGCAGCGTTCCTGCGCGCCGAGATCGGTCTTCGGCAGGAACACCATGCCCACCGCGATGCGGCCCGGCCGCACCGCATCGCCGCCGCGCTGGACGACTTCGGCGAAGAAATCCTGGGGAATCTCAACATGGATGCCGGCGCCGTCGCCGGTCTTGCCATCGGCATCGACGGCGCCGCGGTGCCACACCGCCTTCAGCGCATCGATGCCCGCCTGCACCACCTGCCGGCGCGGCTTGCCATCCAGCGCGGCAATCAGGCCGACGCCGCAGGCATCATGTTCCGTCAGGTCGATATGCCCGGCATTCGCCAGCAGGTCCGTATTGGCGCGATAGGCCGCGATGTAGGCGGCGCCGCTTTCGATCTGGGTTTCGATCCCGCTATCCATGGTCGTCACTCCGCCGCCACGGCGAGCGCGCTCGCCTTCTGCTGCATGAAGAGATGCATCTGTTCCGCCGCGTCGCGGCCATCGCGAATGGCCCACACCACCAGCGACGCACCGCGCACGATGTCGCCCGCGGCAAACAGGCCCGGCAGGTCCGTCATCATCGTGCGGTGGTTCACCTTCAGCGTGCCCCAGCGCGTCACCGGCAGGCCCGGCTCCTCGAAGGCCTTGGGCAGGTCCTCGGGGTCGAAGCCCAGCGCCATGATGACGATATCGGCCGCGAGGTCGAAGTTGCTGCCCGGAATCGCCGCCACCTGCTGGCGCCCCGTCGCATCCGGCAGGCCGAGATGCATCCGGTGCGCGCGCACCGCCGTCACGCTCGTATTGCCCAGGAAGGCCTCCGGCGCGGCCAGCCATTCGAAGCTGACGCCTTCTTCCTCCGCATGGTGCACTTCGCGCATGGAGCCCGGCATATTCGCCTTGTCGCGGCGATAGAGGCAGGTGACGGAGGCCGCGCCCTGGCGCACCGCGGTGCGGACGCAATCCATCGCGGTGTCACCACCACCGATCACCACAACCCGCTTGCCCGCCGCATTCAGCGCGCCGCTTTCCATCTCGGGCACGGTCTCGCCGAGGCCCGCGCGGTTCGACGCCGTCAGATAATCCAGCGCCGCCACGATGCCCGGCAGGCCGATGCCTGGTGCCGCCATGTCGCGCGCCTTGTAGACGCCGGTCGCCACCAGCACCGCGTCATGCTTCGCGCGCAGTTCGGTCAGCGTGATGTCGCGGCCGATGGCGACATTCAGATGAAAATGGATGCCGCCTTCCTCGAACTGCTTCCAGCGGCGCAGCACGACATCCTTCTCCAGCTTGAAGTTCGGGATGCCATAGATCATCAGCCCGCCGACGCGGTCGTAGCGGTCATAGACATGCACCTGGTAGCCGCGGGAGCGCAGCCGTTCCGCCGCCGCCAGCCCGCCAGGCCCAGCGCCGATGATGCCGACGCTTTGCCCGAGCTCGCGCTTCGGCGCCGGCGCCTTCACCCAGCCGTTTTCCCAGGCGGTGTCGGTTATATACTTCTCGACGCTGCCGATGGTGACACTGCCAAAATCCTTCTCGATGACGCAATTGCCCTCGCAGAGGCGGTCCTGCGGGCAGATGCGGCCACAGATCTCGGGAAAGGTGTTGGTGGCGGAGGCGACTTCATAGGCCTCCTCCAGCCGCCCTTCCGCGGTCAGCTTCAGCCAGTCCGGGATGTTGTTGTTCAGCGGGCAGTGGATGGAACAGAAGGGCACGCCGCACTGGCTGCACCGGCTGGACTGGGCTTTAGCGGCCTCGGGGTCGAAGGCCTGGTAGATCTCGTCGAAATCCTCGCGACGCAGGTCAGCCTTCCGCTTGTCCGGCAGGCGTTGGTCGAGGCGCACGAACTGAAGCATCCGGTCGGCCATGGCGGCGGAACCCTCCCTGAAGCGAGACAAGCGTGGTCGAGACGAGGCGCGCAGGCCTCACCGCTCCCCCGGGGCCCGCGCCGGGGCCTCGTACATCACTCATTCACGGGATGCGAGTCCGAATTGCGGGGGAAGGACAGCATTGCGGACCTTTTTTTCGAAAACCCCCGCTGTCACTGCCACCGCCGCTGGGATTAGTGCCTATAATAGGTCCGCTTTAATACACATCAACCCGCAACCGGGTCCCGGCGCCCACCGCCCTGGCGGAACCGGCGCAGATAGCCCGGTACCACCGCTTCGACCGAAGTGGGCGCGATGCCGAGGGCGGAAAGCCCCGGCGCGCCTTCCGCCACCACATTATCCCGCCCCAGCAGTTTCAGCTGGTCCGTCGTCAGGGGCGGCTTCGGCAGCTTTTCCAGCAGCGCCGCCTGGAACTGCATCAGCCCCATCGGCATATCGACCAGGCGCATGGGCCGATGCGTCGTCTCCAGGATGAAGCGCAGCACCTCGCGCATCGTCATCACGCGCGGGCCGCCGAGTTCATAGATGCGGCCCGCGGCTTCAGGGGACAGCAGCGCCGCCATCACGGCATCCGCGACATCGCCCACGAACACAGGCTGGAAGCGCGTGGCGCCGGAGACCACCGGCATGAAGGGCAGCAGGGTCGCCATGCCGGCGAAGCGGTTGAAGAACTGGTCCTCCGCGCCGAACACCACCGAAGGCCGCAGGATGGTGGCCGTGGGAAAGGCCGCCAGCACCGCCGCCTCGCCGGCGGCCTTGCTGCGGGCGTAGCGGCTGTCGCTGCCAGAATCGGCGCCGATGGCGGAAAGCTGCACGAAGCGCTTGGCGCCGGCCGCAGCCGCCGCGCGGGCCACAATGCCCGGGCCTTCGCCCTGGATGGCCTCGAAATCGCCATGCAGGATGCCGACGAGGTTGATGACAACCTCCGCCCCTTCCACCGCGCGCGCCACCGCCGCCGCATCCGTCACGGACGCAGCCAGGGGGACGATCTGCCCAACGCGGCCCTGGGTGCAGAGAAAGCGCGCGCCCAGCGGGTCCCGCCCCGCGATGCGGACCACGTAGTCTTCCGCCGCCAAGCGCTGCACGACGTAGCGCCCGATGAAGCCGGCGCCGCCGAAGACCGTCGCCACCTTGCGCTCCAGCAAGCCCTGCATGGGGTAACTCCATCCGTGTTGTCGCGGCGGGAGCAATAAGCGCAGCCAACCCCGACGCCAAGGCAGGCTTGCGTGATGCCAGCCGGCAGGCGCGGGATTCATCCCCAGGAAATCGTGCCCCCCCCAGTTGACGCCCCCGGAATCACCCCGTAAATCGCGCCACCCGTCGTAAGACGCCCCACTGCCCAGGTGGCGGAATTGGTAGACGCGCTGGCTTC
>CANJXD010000592.1 GCA_947478535.1 Acetobacteraceae bacterium | reverse complement strand
GCCGGCCGCCGGGCGAGCACCGCCAGCATGGCCAGCGTCGTCTCATCCTTCCCATGCAGGTCATCCAGCAGCAGCAGCACGGGGCGCTGTTCCGCCATCGCGTCCAGCAGGTCGCACAGCTCGCGCGCCGCGCGGTCGACCTGCAACGGCCCCTCCGACCCCGCGCGGCGCCGATCCCGATCCCGCTCCGGCGGCCCCATCGCGGCGGCGAGCAGAAAGCGGCAGCTTGGCGCGTGCTGCGCCAGCATCTGCCGCACCGCGCCACCACCCGGCGAGCGGCACCAGGCGGAGACGATGTCGAGCATGGGCTGCAAGGGCTCCGTCGTGCGCCAGGCACGCCCATGCCCCTGGCCGATCCACGCATCGCGTCCCCCACCGGCTTCAACGGCCAGCGCCTCCAGCAAGGTGGACTTGCCGCTGCCCGCGCCGCCGGTGATGAACAGGATACGCCGTTCGCCGCGCAATACCGCATCCAACCCCGCGCGCAGTCGCGCCATGGCGGGGCCGCGGCCCGGCAGATTGCCTGGTGTGGGGCTGGGCTGCGGCGCACCACGGGCCTGCGATTCCGCCGTCACCGCCGCGATAAAGCGATAGCCGAGGCGCGGGCGCGTCTCGATGAAACACGGCGCGTCCGGATCATCGCCCAGCGCCCTCCGCAGCACCCGGATATGCGTCTTCAGGATCTCCGGCTGCACGAAGGTGTCGGGCCAGACGGCGGCCAGCAACTCCTCATGCCGCAGCAGCCGGCCCTGGTTGTCCACCAGCGCGCGCAGCACCGCGAAGGTCTTCGGCGAAAGCTCGATGCGCGTGCCATCCCGGCTCAAGGCCTGGTTGGCGCCGTCGAGCAGGAAAGGCCCGAACCGCTTCACCTGGATGTTTCCTCGCCCCGTACTCTTGCCTGCGTTTTGTCCGACACCGCGACTTTGGGAACACCCTGGCGCTGCCGGCCTTGCGGCGCCCCCGCGTCATCGTCGAAACCCCGATACTCCACCCAATTGTCACCACGTTTCCACCGCCGCGTCACGCCTGGACTGTCCACCTCGCCTAGCCTTTCGCCCAATCGGCAAGGCGAGGGGAAACACCATGACGCAGGAACAGGTCTCGGGCGGGCCGCGAGTCTCGCGCCGGCACGCAATGGCCTTGGGCGGTGCTGTGGCCGGCCTGCTTTCCACCCCAGGCCTCGCCCGCGCGCAGGCCTTTCCGTCCCGCCCCATCCGCATCGTCGTGCCCTGGACGCCGGGCGGTTCCACCGATACGCCGACGCGCATCGTCGCCGCCGAGATGGCCAAGGCGCTCGGCCAGCCCGTGGTGGTGGAAAACCGGCCCGGTGCCGCCGGCGCGATCGGCATGGAACACATCGCCCGCGCCGTGCCGGATGGCTACAGCTGGGGCTTGGGCGGCGTCGGCAACCTCGCCGTGCTGCCGAAGCTGAATCCCCGCCTCGGCTACGTCCCGGCGCGCGATTTCGTCTATGCCGCCTTCGTGAACGTGCTCGAATTCGTCCTCGTTGCCCGCCCGGGTCTGCCCGCGCGCACGGTGGGGGAAGTCGTGGCGCTGGCCAAGGCGGATCCCGGCAAGCTCACCTACGGCTCCGCCGGCCGCGCTTCCAGCTATCAGCTGAGCTTCGAAGGCTTCAAGCTGCGCGCCGGCATCAATGTGCTGGAGATTCCCTTCCAGGGCGATGCGCCCCTGTTGAATGAGATGATGGCCGGTCGCCTCGACCTCGCCATCATGTCGCTGTCCAGCGTGCAGCAATTGGTGGCGGGCGGGCAGCTTCGGCTGATCGCCACCTGTGGTGAGCGCCGCGGCGCCGCATCCCCGGATGTGCCGACCATCGCCGAACAGGGCTACCCCGGCTATGTCGCGCGCAGCTGGTCCGTGCTCGCCGCACCGGCCGGCACACCGGAGGCCGCGCAGCAGGCGATCAACGCCGCCGCCCAGGCGGCGACCCGCCAGCCCGAATTGCAGCAGCGCCTGGCCGCGACGGGCATGTCCACCGAGCCGATGGACCTCGCCACCGTGCGCCGCTTCGTCGCCGATGAGATCGCCGAATTCAGCACGCTGATCGACCGCATCGGCCTGAGGCCGGAATAGGGGGGCCGGAATAGCGGGCCCGAACAGTCGCATGGAACTCGGCCTGACCGCTGCCGAACGCGCCTTCACGCAGGAGGTTCGCGGCTTCCTGCGGGACAATCTGCCCGAGGATGTCCGTGCCCGCATGGCGCGCGGCGAAGCGCCCCACCCCCGCGACCTCGTCCCCTGGCAACGCATCCTGCATGCCCGTGGCTGGGGCGCACCATCCTGGCCGGTGCAGCATGGCGGTGCCGGCTGGAACCTTCGCCAGCGCCTGCTGTTCCAGCGCGAGCTCGGCCTCGCCCCGGCGCCGGAGCCCTATGGCCTCAACATGAACCTGGTCGGCCCCGTGCTGATCGAATTCGGCAGCGACGCGCAGCGCGCGCAGTTCCTGCCGAGGCTCATCACGCTCGACCTCGTCTTCTGCCAGGGATTTTCCGAACCTGGCGCGGGGTCCGACCTCGCCTCCGTCCGCACCACGGCGCGGCGGGATGGGGAACACTGGATCGTCGATGGGCAGAAGACCTGGACCTCCTTCGCCCATCAGGCCGACTGGATCTTTGCGCTCGTCCGCACGGACCCGGCGGGGGCGAAACCACAGCTCGGCATCAGCTTCCTGCTGATCGACCTGCGCTCGCCTGGCATCACCATCCGGCCGATCGCCACCATCGACGGCGACCGCCATGTGAACGAGGTGTTCTTCGACGCCGTCCGCGTGCCGGCCACGAACCTGGTGGGGGACGCCAATCGCGGCTGGGACTACGCGAAGTATCTGCTGGTGAATGAACGCGTCGGCATCGCCCGCACCGGCCGCACGCGGGAAAGGCTGCGCCGCGCGCGGATGCTCTGCGCCGAGAGCACGGAAGCCGGTGGGCGGTTGATCGACCAGGCCGGCTGGCGCCGCCGCATCGCCGCCCTCGAAGCCCAGCTCGCGGCACTGGAGATGACGGAACTGCGCCTCGCCTCCGCCACGGGCGGCGACAGCGCGGCCATGGACACGCTCGGCGCCATCCTCAAACTGCGGGGGTCCGAGCTTCTGCAGGGCAGCATCGAATTGCTGGCGGAGATCGCCGGCCTCGATGGCCTGCGCGCCCCCGGCCCCGACAATGCGCCGGAGGAAATTCCGGACTGGGCCGCCGCCGCAGGTGCCTCGTTCTTCTACTCCCGCGCGCAGTCCATCTGGGGCGGTAGCAACGAGATCCAGCGCAACATCATCGCCAAGGCGAGGCTCGGACTGCGATGAGCGCCACCACCGACTCCGAAGGCGAGTTGCTGCGCGACGGCCTGCGCCGCCTGCTGGCGGAGGAATGCGATTTCCTCGCCCGCCGGCGCATCCTCGCCCTGCCTGAAGGCTGGAGCCCCACCCTCTGGTCCCGCTATGCCGAGATGGGCCTCACCGCCATCGGCCTGCCGGAAGACCATGGCGGCATCGGCGGCGCGGCCGAGACGATGATCGTGATGGAGGAGCTGGGCCGCGCCCTCGCCCTCGAACCCCTGCTCGCGAGCAGCGTGCTCGCCGCCACCGCGCTTGCCCGCGCCGCAACACCAGAGCAGGCCACACGGCTGCTGCCCGGCGTCGCGGATGGCACGCTGCGGCTCGCCCTGGCGCATGG
>CANJXD010000591.1 GCA_947478535.1 Acetobacteraceae bacterium | reverse complement strand
GGACGTTGGCGCGGCGCAGCCACTGGGCGAAGGCGCGGTCAGCGGAAGTGAGGCCGGCGCGGCAATCGATGACGAACAGCACCAGGTCCGCCTGGCGGAGTGCGGCATCGCTGCTGGCCGTCATGCGGCCGGCGAGGGTATCGGGGGCGGCTTCCTCCAGCCCCGCTGTGTCGATCAGCGTGACGGGGATGCCGCCGATCTCCGCTTCGGTTTCCTTGCGGTCCCGGGTGACGCCGGGCGTGTCATCGACAATGGCGATCCGCCGCCCGGCGAGGCGATTGAAGATCGAGGATTTACCGACATTGGGTCGGCCGAGAATGGCAACGGTCTGCATGATGGGGCGGCTATAGCACGCCTGGAGGGGAAGTCCCGGCCCGCATGGCAGGGATGCGTCCGACCTTCCTGCGGCAGGCCACCCTTCTTCAGAGCGCCCATCCTGAGGCCGCCACGGGTGGCCCGCGCACAGCGCAGGCCGTTGGCCCGGCGCCGCAGCGCGTAGGCGCGCAGCCAAGCGGCCGGAGGCCGCGCCCGGCGCTTGAGGGCACACACATCAAGCGCGCGCCCGCAGCCTGAGGGCATCATCGCAGCGCGATGAGATTTCCATCATCGCTCAGCAGCACCACGGTGCCCTGGGCAATGGCACCGGGCAGGGTGACGCCGCCGCTGAGGGAAATGCGGCCGGCGACGTTGCCCGTGGCGGGGTCGAGTTGCAGCAACTCGCCCCGGCTGGACGGCACCAGCACCATGCCGCCGGCGACCATCGGCGGGCCAAAGCGCAGCGCGCTCGACCGGCGGCGGCCACCCTCGGGGGAGGGGTCGAGCTCCGCCACCCAGCGGATGCGGCCGTCATTGCGGCCGACGGCCACGGCATCCCCGGCGCGGGTCACGGCAAACACCCAGTCGCCGGAGGAGGCGACGCCATTCTCGCCACCGAAGGCACGTTCCCACAGGCGCCGGCCGCTGCGCAGGTCCACCGCGATGGTGGTGTTGCCGAGCGAACTGGCGAAGACACGGCCGCGGTCGATCACCGGCAGGCCGGTGATGCCGACGATATCGGCGATGCTGTTGGCGCCGGTATTGCCCAGGCCCTCCTGCCAGAGCAGGCGGCCATCGGTGGCGCGCAACGCCGCCATCTCGCCGGTGCCGAAGCCGGCGACGACGGTGTCGCCATCCACCGCCGGGGCGGGCAGGCCGAAGGGCAGGGTGGCCTGGGCGCCGGCGCGATGCGTCCAGAGGCGGCGGCCATCCTCGGTGGACAGCGCGATCAGATGGTTTTCGACCGTGGGGACGAAGATGCGGCCATTGGCGACGGTCGGTGCGCCGCGCGTCGCGGCGGGGACGCGCACGCGCCAGCGCACGCCGCCGGTCTCGGCCGAGAGGGCCAGCACCTCGGCGAGGCCGGTGGCGACATAGACGACGCCATCGACCACGGCCACGCCACCGCCGACCGCGCCGTCGCTGTCTTCCTCCGGCGTCGTGTCGAAGCGCCAGCGGCGACCACCGCCGTCGAGGGAATGGGCGGAGGCGACGCCATAGGCATCGACGGCATAGACCGTGCCGCCGGCGATCACCGGCCCGGCGGTCAGCCGCTGGCGGTAGCCGGAGCCGTAGCCGATGGAACTGCGCCAGGCGACGCGGAGCGCGCCGCCGATTTCGGCATGCGGCGGGGCATGGTTGGCCGGGCCGCCATTCTGCGGCCATTCCGCGATCGCCTCCGCCGGCGGCAGGCTGACGGCGCGGGCTTCCGCGCCGCTATCGGCGGTGACTGCCGGGTCCATCCGCATGATGGAGCGGCGTTCGCCCGGCAGCGGTGTTTTCCGCGTGCCGAGCCAGCCATCGATGGTCTCGCAGCCCGCGAGAAGGCCGGCGGCGCCGAGGAGCGCGGCGCGGCGGGGAAGCCTGGAATTGGAATGGGTCATCAGCCGCCAAGCCCTGCTGCCACGCGTTGCGCTCTCTCTCGAAGGCCGGGGGAGACGGTGGCGTCGGTTGCCAGCGCCTGCAGCCGGGCCCGCGCATCGGCCATGTCGCCGCGGCGGAGGGCGACCAGGGCCGCGATTTCCCGCGCCGGGGCCTGCCAGGGGTTGCTCGATTCCGTCAGCGGGCCGATGCGGGCGGCGAGCTGGGCGGGGTCTCCGCCATCCAGCGCGTGGCCGACCGCGAGCAGCGTCGCGAGATCACGATAGAGCCGGTCGGCCTCCGCATCGCCGGACACGGCTTCCCACAGCGCGATGGCCGCGGGCAGGTCGCCGGTTTCGGCCTTCAGCGCGGCGGCGCGGAAGCGGGCGAGGGTGCGGTAGCCCGTGGGGGATTCGCGGGACAGCGCGGCGAAGCCGTTGGCGGCGGTGGCGAGGTCAGCGCCCTCCGCTTCCGCGGCGGCGTGCAGGGTCATGTAGGTGGCGGCCGCGGTGCCGGCCTGCTCGGACTGGTAGTAGCGCCAGCCTTGCAGGCCACCGGTCACGCCAAGGGCAAGCAAAGCCACCGCGAAGGCGACCCCCCCCCAGCGCTTGGCCAGGCGGCGGGCACGGTCTGCGCGAAGGTCTTCTTCGACCTCGTCGAAGATATCGGCCACGGGGTATCCTCTGCCAGGCGGGGGCCAGACCATAGCCGCGCGTTCAGGTCACGTTAAGCCCAAGGGTGCAGCTTCCCTGCATGAGCCTGCCCCGTTCGGCCTTCGCGCTGGTCCCCAAGCTTCGTCGGCTGCTGCCGCTGTGCCTGCTGGCGCCGCTGCTGGCGGGGTGCCTGGAGGCGGCGGCGGGGCCTGCGGCGGTGATCGGCGGCACCTCCGTGGTGCTGACGGGGCGGACGCCCATCGATCATGTGGCGAGCCTGGTCAGCGGGCAGGATTGTTCGGTGGTGCGGCTGGAACGGCGGGAAAGCTGGTGCGCGCCCTATCCCGGCGCGCCGGCGCCGCCGGTCTTCTGCACGCGGTCGCTGGGCTCGGTCGATTGCTGGACAACGCCGCCGACCGGCGCCGGGCGTTCGGTGGCCGATCCGCCGCCACCGCCAATCGCCGGGGTGGCGCCCATGGTTGTCCCCTTGGAGGCCCCTGCGGTGGCACCGCCGGCGCTCACGCCACCCGTCCCGACGCCATCCGCGCCCGCTGCCTTGGCGCCCGCTTCTGGGGCGCCCGCTGCCGGGGTGCCGGCGACGCCGGCGACCGGAGCATCGACCCAGGTGCCGATGGGCGTGCGGCCTTCGGGGCGGCTCTACCGGAGTTGAGGGGCTAGCCCCCAGCCACGCAGCGCACGATCGCGGGTGATGCCCGGCGGGTTCAGTCCAGCGGGCCGCGCCAGAGCTGGAAGCCGGGCTGCAAGGGACGGTTCGGCGCCGCCAGGTTGAGCAGGCAGGGGCGCTCGGCCAGCAGGCGCCAGCCGGCGGCATCCAGCCCGCGCAGCACCGCGGCTTCCTCTCCCCGCGTCTGGGTCGTGGCCAGCAGCCAGCGCACGCGCTGGGTCAGCAGGGCGCGATCCGCCTGGATCAGCGGGCCGAGCAGGCCACGGGAGGAAACCCGCAGCAGGTCCCAGGGCTCCCCATTGGGACCACCGGCGCGAATGATGTCCTGTGCCAGCAGGCTGCGCGGGGGTGGGGCTTCCCGGCTTGCATGGAGGTGGGTTTTCGTCAGCGTCGCCGGCACCTCCGCCTGACCATGCTCTCCGCGCAGGGCGGTGCGCAGGCGGTTGAGGGTGG
>CANJXD010000590.1 GCA_947478535.1 Acetobacteraceae bacterium | reverse complement strand
GGTTGCGTTCCTCGAGGAGTATGGGCTGGACGACGTGGAGGCACTCGCCACGGTGATTCAGGGCCGTGCCGAGCGCGCCATGCGCGAGGCGATCGCCGCGGTGCCGGATGGCGATTACCACTCGGTGGCGGAAAACATCGCCTTCGGCCAGCGGCAACGCTTCCCGATCCGCATCACGGTGGCGGGCGATCGCGTCTCCGTGGACCACGCCGGCGCGCCCGCGCAACTGCCGCGCGGTGGCCTGAACTGCACCATGCGCTTCACCGAGGCCGAAACCTTCTACCCGCTGAAATGCCTGCTCACGCCTGGCATCCGCGCCTCGGCCGGCTGCTATCGCGCCTTCACCGTCACCGCACCCGAAGGCAGCATCCTGAATTGCATCCGCCCCGCCTCGGTCGGGCTGCGGCACCTGACGGGGTGGTACATCATCGGCAATGTGTTCCAGGCCATGGCGCAGGCCCTGCCCGACCGCGTGCGCGCCTTCACCGGCCTGCCGACCATTGTCGCGTTCTACGGCACGAACCCCGAGACCGGACGCGTGTATGGCGACCATATCTTCCTCGGCGGCGGCCAGGGCGGGGGCATGGATGCAGATGGCAAATCCGCGATGCTGTTCCCGACGAGTGCCGCGAATGGCTCCATCGAGGTGTTCGAAAGTCGCGTGCCGGTGATCGTCGAGGCGAAGGCCTACGTGCCTGACAGCGGCGGCGCCGGCCAAGGCCGCGGCGGGCTCGGCCAGGCCATCCGGTTCCGGCGATGGAAGCGCGATGGCGGGCAGACGCTGGTGAACATCAACCCCGAAGGCGTGGGCGTGGTGACATCGGGCCTGTTCGGCGGCCTGGCCGGCGGCATGGTCCGCGCCGCACGCCTTGCGCCGGACGGCACCGGCGTCACCGAGGAGTATCACGAAGGCACGTTGCAGACGCTGACGGCGCCGGAGGACATACTGGAAGTGCGCGTGGGCGGCGGCGCCGGCTTCGGCGACCCGCTGCAACGCCCGCTGGCGCTGGTCGCGCGTGACGTGGTGGATGGTTATGTCTCGCGCTCGGCAGCGGAGCGCGACTATGGCTGCGTCTTCGACGCCGCCGGTGGATTGGACGTTGTGGCATCGGAACGCCGGCGTACACTGCCCGGCGGCGCCGTGGCCGCAGATTGACGCAAGGCGAAGGAGAGCGGGACGATGATCACCAGGCGTTCACTCGGGCTGGCAGCACCGGCCGCCCTCGCAGGGCTTGCCCTGCCGCGCCCGGGCATGGCCTTTGAGCGGGAGGGCGATCGCAAGATCCTTGTCTGGGGCGGGCGGACGCCGGTTGTGAACATCGACCCGCACCAGCGCTTCGACAGCCCGCATCACCTGGTGCAGTCGATGCTGTACGAGCCGCTGCTCAAGCATGTTGGAAGCCCCGCAAGGCTGGTGCCCTGGATCGCGGAATCCTGGGAGTCGAGCCCTGATGCGCGCGTCTGGACCTTCCGGCTGGATGCGCGGGCCAAGTTCCAGGACGGCAGCCCCATCGATGCGGAGGCCGTGCGCTTTTCCTTCGTACGCGCGCTGGAGGTGAACAAGGCCGTCTCCTTCATGCTGCGCGACGTGCTGAAGCCGGCCGGCGTCGCCGCGGTGGATGCGCAGACCGTACGATTTACCCTGGAACAACCCTACGCCCCCTTCGCCGGCTTCCTGCCGTGGTGGATGATCGTCAACCCGAAACTGGTCCTCGCCAACACGCGCGACAGTGACCACGGCCAGGGCTGGATGACTGACACTGCCGCGGGATCCGGGCCATTCCGCATTCGCCGCTGGGAACAGAATGCCTTTGACCACGTCGACACCCGCGCCGATTACTGGCGCGGCTGGCCGCAGGGCGAGCAGCGCCGGCTCGGTGGGGTGATCTATCGCATCATCCGCGAACCCTCCGCGCAACGCACCGCGCTGCTTAGTCGCCAGGCCGATATCGTCGAAGGCTTGACGACGGCGGATTACGTGCAGTCGCGCAACGTCCCGGGGATCACCATCCAGAACAACCCCGGCAGCAGCATGTTCAGCATCCGGTTCAACTACCAGCGCGGCCCGACAGCGGATGCCAATCTGCGCAAGGCGATCGCGCATGCGATGGATTACGACACGCTGCCCGACCTCTACGCCGGCGACGCGCAACTGCTCACCAGCCCTTTCCCGAACATCGTCCAGGGCCACTTCGAGGTGCCCGGCCTGCCGCGCAAGGATCTGGCGAAGGCACGTGAGTATCTCGGCAAGACACAGTGGGCGAATGGCGGGCTGGAGCTGACCTATGTGCACCAGCAGGGCAATGACGAGACACGGCGCGTCGGCCTCATCCTGCTGAGCAGCCTGCAGCCGCTCGGCATCAAGGTGAACATCCAGCCGATGCTGTGGGCGAACATGGTGGCCGCGGCGCAGAACGTCGAGACGGTGCCGCACATGACCGGCTTGTTCAACGTGACCTTCACCGCCGACCCGGATTCCTATGCGTCGCAGTTCCACCGCAATGCCTGGGGCCAGTGGTTCGGCATCAGTCACTACAACAACCCGGACGTGTTCGCGATGATCGAGCGCGCACGCTCGATCCCCGGCTGGCCGGAGCGCGCGCCGATCTACGCCGACATCCAGCGCCGCATCGCGGACGACCAGCCGGAGGTCTTCGGCTTCCAGCCGAACACGCGCCTGGCGCATCGGTCCTACGTCAAGGGCTACGAATACACCGGGCTGAAGCCCACGGGCTTCGCGGATTTCGCCGCCATGTGGATCGACGACTGACCGCCCATGGCGCGCTATGTCGTGCAGCGGCTGGTGGTGTTGGTGGCCATGCTGTTCGGGCTGGTCTGCATCACCTTCGCTGTCTCCAACATCGCTCCGGGCGACCCGGCCGCCCTCGCCGCCGGGCCGAACGCGACCAGCGCGATGGTGGAGACGATGCGCCGCGAATACGGCCTGGATCGCTCCGTGCCGGAGCAGTTCGCAATCTACGTCTCCGGCCTGTTGCGCGGGGACCTCGGCCGCTCGCTGTCCACCACGCGGCCCGTGATGGATGAGATTGGCCGCCATCTGCCAAATACCATCGAGCTCGTCTTCGCCGCGATGATCCTGGGCGTCGTCGGCGGTGTGGGGCTCGGCATCGCCGCGGCGGTATGGCGCGATGGGTGGGTGGATCACGTGGTCCGGCTTTTCGCTGTGTCCGGCGTGGCGCTGCCGATGTTCTGGTTCGGGTTGCTGTTGCAACTGTGGTTCGCCGTGCGGCTCGAATGGCTGCCACCTGGCGGGCGGCTCGGTGTGATGGCCGCGCGGCCGGAGGCGATCACGCATCTGCTCGTGCTGGATTCGCTGTTGCGCGGAATGTGGGCCAGCGCGTGGGAGGCGCTGCGCCACCTTCTGCTGCCGGCCGTGGTGCTGGCCGTGCCCTGCCTTGCCTCCATCGTGCGCGTGGCGCGCGCCGAGATGATCGAGGCGCTGGGCCAGGACTTCATCGTCGGCCAGCGCGCGAACGGCATCCGGCCCTGGCGCATCGTGCTGCGCCATGCGCTGCGCAGCGCCATGCTGCCGATCCTGGCGCTGATCGGGCTGCGTTTCGGCTGGATGCTCGGCGGCAGCGTGCTGGTGGAGACGGTGTTCGACTGGCCGGGCCTTGGTCTGCTGGCCGTGAACTCCGCCCTGCTGGGCGATTTCAAGCCGGTGATCGGGGTGACG
>CANJXD010000589.1 GCA_947478535.1 Acetobacteraceae bacterium | reverse complement strand
TAGTTCTTGATCCACTTGTTCAGCCAGTCCTCGCAGTCCTTCGCCTCCATGAAGCTGCCGATCTTGTCCCGGGCCATCACCTTCAGGTAGTGGGCGATCCGGGACGACGCCATGATGTACGGCAGCCGGGCGCTGATCGCCGCGTTCGCCGTCGCCTCCGGCTTGTCGTACTTCTTCGGCTTCTGGGTCGTCTGCGCCCCGAAGAACACCGCGTAGTCGGTGTTCTTGTAGTGGCAGAGCGGCAGGAAGCCGAGCCCGGAAAGCTCCGCCTCGCGGCGGTCGGTGATGCCGATCTCGGTCGGGCACTTGGCGTCGGCGTCGCCGTCATCCGAGGTGAAGACGTGGTTCGGCAGGTTCGACACCTTGCCACCGCCCTCGGCGCCGCGGATGGCGGTGCAGAAGCCGTACTGGGCGAAGGCGTCGGTCAGGCGGGCCGCCTTCACATAGGCCGCGTTCATCCAGCAATACTCGTTGTGGTCCATCGCCTTGGCGCTGCCATCGGCGTTGCGCGGCGCTTCCTCATAGGCGAATTCCTCCACCGGCTTGGTGGCGGCACCATAGGGCAGGCGGGCGATGACGCGGGGCATCACGAGGTTGACGAAGCGCGCATCCTCGGTTTCCCGGAAGCTGCGCCACTTCGCGTATTCCTGCGTCTCGAAGATCTTCGCGAGGTCGCGCGGCTTCGACAGTTCACGCCAGTCATCGAAGCCGAACATGCCGGCGCCGACGCCGGAGATGAAGGGCGCGAAGGCGCCGGCCGCGACGTTGGAGATCAGCCGCAGCGTCTCCACGTCATCGGGGTGGGCGGTCCATTCATAGTCGCCGACGAGGGACCCGTAGGGCTCGCCGCCCGGGGTGCCGAACTCGTTCTCGTAGATCTTCTTGAACAGCTGGCTCTGGTCGAATTCGACCGCCCGCTGCAGGTCCCGCGACAGATCCTTCTTGCTCGCCTGGAACATGCGGATCTTGAGGCTGGTGCTCGTCTCGGAATTCATGACGAGGTAGTGCAGGCCGCGCCAGCTGCCTTCGAGCTTGGTGAAGCGCTCGTGGTGCATCACGGCGTTCAGCTGTTCGGAGACCTTGGCATCGATGGCGGCGATGGCGCGGTCGAAGGTCTGGCTGAGGTTGCGGCTGAAGGTCACCGTGCCCTTCAGCGCTTCCTCGGTCAGCGCCTTGATCAGTTCCTGCGCGCGGTCGCGTTCGGTCTGCTTGGTGGCGCCGATGACCTGGTCGAGCAGGCCGAGGCCCGTTTCTTCCGTCGTCGTGGCGCCGGCGGCGCCTTGGCCTTGGGTGGCGCTCATCGATCAGCCTTCCTTCTTGCCGAGGCCGAGTTCGGCGGAGAGCGCATCCAGCTTGGACTTGTCCTGCAGCACCTGCTCCAGCAGCCCTTCGAGTTCCTCGGACCGATCGACCTTGCTCATCAGGTCGCGCAGCCGGGCCCGGGTTTCGAGCAGCGCCTTGAGGGCGGGGACCTGTTCGGCCACCTTCGCCGGCTCGAAATCCTCGATCGACTTGAACTTGAGGTTCACCGCCATCTGGCTGCCGTCGCCAGCCAGGGTATTGTCGACCTTGAGGTTCAGGCCGGGCGCGATGCGGGCCATCACATCATTGAAATTGTCACGGTCGATCTGGACGAACTTGCGTTCCGCCAGGGGCTTCAGCGGCTCCGACGGATCGCCGGCGTAATCGCCCATGACGCCGACGACGAAAGGCAGTTCCCGCACGATCGCGGCGCCTTCGGTCTCGACCTCATAGGTGATGTGGACGCGCGGCTTGCGCACGCGAGCCAGTTTGTCATGGACGCTCGTCATGGCTCTTCGACACCCTCCGCTTGGCCGCGCTGCCACCGCCCTGGCCCTGCGCGGGATGCGCAGGCTGGGGTGGACTGGCGGCGCTGCCGTTGCAACAGCTTAACTCTCCCCGAGGCGGCGCAGTCAACCGCTACGGGCAAGACCTCTATATTACTCCACCGGGCCGCGGGGCCAGGGAGTTCCAACATCTCTCGCATGCCGCGCGTGGTGGCATCCTGTTCATTCCTGCATGGATTCTGGCCGAATCCCAAGGCGCGAGAGCAGGCCGTGGCGCGATTCCTCGTCCGGCATCAACTCGGCCAGCAATTCGGGCAGGGTCATCCGGCCGCGCCGCACCGCTTCCTGCAGGGTGTAGGACAGCGGCGAATGCGGCTCCGTCGCCCGGAAGTAGTCGGCGATGCGGCCGAGTTCCTGCAGCGCATCCTCCCGTGTCCGGATCGGGCCGCCACCGGCGCTTCCGCCCGCGGCCACCGCCACGGCGCCCGCGGCCGGCGCACCCCCCGGCAGCGATACTGGCGACGTGCCGTCGGGCCTCGCCGCTTCTGCCGCCGCCGCCTGGGGGCCGAGCAGGCGCCCGGTCACCGCGATGAAGCGTTCCAGCAATTCCCGGACGTTCCGGGTCGAGGGCGCTTCACCGCCGAAGCGGCTTTCGGTCGCAATCTCCATCGCCTGCCAGGCGGCCAGCGCGTCCGCGGCTTCGGCGGCAGCGACGGCGAGGAAGCCGGCGTCGAACTTCGCTTCCGCCTCGAGGCTCGCCAACTCCGGCACGCCGGCATCCCGGCGGGCCTGGCGGCGTTCCTCATTGACGATCGCATCCACTTCCTCGGCCTGCGACCATTGGTAGAGGCCGAGGGGGGAGCTATCGGCGCGGCGGAACATCGGCAGGCGCCGCAGCGGCTGCATGATGGTGCCATCGGCGCCGGCGCCGGCGAGGCCGCTGATCGGGCTCGCCCGGCCATCGAGGCCTTCGTCATCGGGCTGCGGGAAGCCGGCATCCCAGAAATTCTCGCACAGGCCGGTGATGAGCCGGGCGCCGGCGGCGAGGCCGGAGAAGCCGTGCTGGCGGACCAGCGCCTCCGTCATCCATGCGGCGATCTCGAAATCCTTGCTGCGCTTCGTCAGCGCTTCCTGTCCGATGCGGCTGACATCGCGCCAGCCTTCGGCTGGCTGAGCATCCGTATCGCCATCAGCATCGCGGGCGCGTTCTTCCGCGCGGGCCGCGGCACGGGCATCCCGCAGGCGCTGATAGGGCGAGGAGGGGGAGTAGTCGCCCCGTAAATCCTCCCCCGCTCCGCCATCGCCGGCGTCCAGCGGCGCGAGCAGCGCCTCAAGGTCGATCGGGACCTCAGCCAAGCCTTCAACTCCCCTGTCCGCGTGCCGGTGGAATACTGTCTGGCATGACTGTGCCGCAGCCTTGGCCGCGCGTCAGCCTCCCTTCGGGTGCGCGCGACACATATGACACAAAGCGGGGAGCGGAACACGGAAACATCACGCCGAGGAGACCGCTTGGCGGGATGCTTCCCGTTCGTTGAGACGGAGTGCGGATTTCGTCCGCCCAGCCGTCTCCGCAGCGTGGGCTGGGCTGCTCCACGGCGTGGGCTCTGCCATGCTGTCATGCGCGTGTCATGGACGCCGCGGCGCGACACACACGACACAGACCAAAGATGGACACTGCTGCAACCGGGGGTTACCGTTCTGACTATAACGGACGACGGGCGCCTGGTTGGTTCTGCGCCCGGATGAGGAGCGGAACGGCAGATGGTGGCTGTAGATCTGAAGTCGGTCGTCAGCCGCCTGACGGAACTCGGGCGACGCCAGCTTGAAGCGGCGGCCGGTCTCACGCTTTCCCGCAGCCACTACAATGTCGAGATCGAGCACGTCCTGCTGAAGTTGGTGGAGAC
>CANJXD010000588.1 GCA_947478535.1 Acetobacteraceae bacterium | reverse complement strand
GGGCAGCCTGGGCGTGCTTGGGCGGACCCTGCGGCTATGCAGGCGTTGCGCCAACCCAGCGCGGGGGAACGGTAGCGTGCTGCGCCTGCGGCTCGCTAGGGGGTGACGCGCCTCAGCAGCGCCCGCAGTCGCGCTGCCGCGGCCTCGGTGGCGAGGCCTTCGATGGCGCGGTAATCCTCCACCAGCCCGCGCCCGGCTTCCGTCAGCATCGCCCCGCCGCCCTTCGCGCCGCCGGGGCTCGCCGCCGCGACCGGCGTGCCGAGCTGCTTGTTCAGCGCATCCACCAGCCCCCAGGCCCGCTTGTAGCTCATCCCGAGTGCCCGCCCGGCGGCGGAGATCGACCCCTCCCGCCCGATCGCTTCCAGCAGCCGGATCTTGCCCGGCCCGATCCGACCGCAGGGCAGGTCGAGCCGCAGGCTGAGCCGGCCTTCCCCTCCGCTCATCGCGCTGGCTCCGGTGGCTGGGTCTGCACGCGATGGTCGAAGGTCACGGCCTTCACCAGCGCCCAGACCGGCAGCCCCGGCCGCAGCGCCAGCCGCGCCACGCTGTCACGCGTGACGCGCGCCAGCAGCGCGCTGGGGCCGAGTTGCAGGCGGAGGAACACCTCGCCCGGCTCCCCCGCTTCCTCGATGGCGATCAGCGTCGCGGGCAGGATGTTGCGGGTGGACAGGCCACGCGGTTCCTCCACCGCCACCGCGATGTCCCGCGCCCGCAGCCGCAGGCGCAGCCTGGTGCCGGGCGTGCCGGGGCGCATCGTCGTCAGCAATGTGCCACCGGCGAAGCCCAGCCGCGTCAGCCCTTCCGTGGCGGGCTCCAGCACCGTGCAGGCCAGCAGAACCCCCGCATCCCGCCGCGCCGCGAGCGGCAGGTCCGTGCGCGCGGCCAGCGCCTCCGCCGCGCCACTGGCGACGACGCGGCCCTGGTCGAGCAGCACCAGGTGGTCCGCCAGCGCGTCCACCTCCTCCAGCGCATGGGTGACGTAGAGGATCGGCAGCCCCGCCACATCCCGCATCCGTGCGAGGAAGGGCAGCACCTCCGCCCGCCGCGCCGCGTCCAGCGCCGCCAGCGGTTCATCCATCAGCAGCAGCCGCGGCCGCGACAGCAGCGCCCGGCCCAGCGCCACGCGCTGGCGTTCTCCGCCCGAGAGCAACGAAGGGCGGCGGGCGAGCAGGCCCTCGATGCCCAGCAGCGCGACCACGGCATCGAAGCCCGGCCCCGCCGCGGCCTCCTCCCGGGGGGCGCGGCTGAGGCCGTAGCGCAGATTGGCGGCGACGCTGAGATGCGGGAACAGTCGCGCATCCTGGAACACCACGCCGCAGCGCCGCCGCTCCGGCGGGATGCAGAGGCGCCGCGCCGTATCCAGCAGAACCCTATCGCCAAGGCTGACCCGCCCCTCATCCGGGCGCAGCAGCCCGGCCACGGCGGCGAGGATCGTGCTTTTCCCGCAACCCGATGGGCCGAACAGCGCCGTGACGCCCTGCGCCGGGGCCGTGAAGGCCGCATCGAGGGCGAAGCCATCCCGCCCGAAGCGGTGGCGCAATGAGACCTGAATCAACCGACCCGCCCCAGCAGAGTGTGCATCCGCCGCGCCAGCACCTCCGCCAGCAGCAGCCCGCCCACGGCCAGGCCGAAGGAGATCGCCGCCAGCCGCCCCGCCACCGCTTCGCCGCCCGGCGTCTGAGCCGCGCTGTAGATCGCCAGCGGCAGGGTCTGCGTCTCCCCGGGGATGTTGGAGGCGAAGGTGATGACGGCGCCGAATTCGCCGAGCCCGGCCGCGAAGGCGGTGACCGCCCCGGCCAGGATGCCCGGCGACATCAGCGGCAGCGTCACCGTCAGGAAGCGGTCGATCGGCCCGGCGCCGAGGGTACGGGCGGCCTGTTCCAGCCCGGGATCGACATGCTCGATCCCGAGCCGCACGGCGCGCACGATCAGGGGGAAGGACATCACTGCGGTGGCCAGCGCCGCGCCTTCCGTGGTGAAGACCAGCCGGATGCCGAACCACTGGTCGAGCGGCGCGCCGATCGGCCCGCGCAGGCCGAACAGCATCAGTAACCCCCAGCCCACCACCACCGGCGGCACCACCAGCGGCAGATGCACCAGAGCGTCCAGCAGCATCCGCCCGGGAAAGCGCCGCCGCGCCAGGAGCCAGGCCACCGCGATGGCGGGGATGAGGGAGACGAGGACGGACCGCGACGCCACCTCCAGCGAAAGCCGGATCGCCGACCATTCCTCCGGCGTCAGGTCCATCATTGGGCGAGGCTGAACCCGTGCCGGCGCCATGCCGGTGCGGCCTCCGCCCCCACGAGGAAGGCCAGCAGCGCACGGGCTTCCGGCTTCGCCGCGGCGCGGCGCGTCAGCGCGAAGGGGTAGATGACGGCGGGGTGGCTGCCGGCGGGAAAGCGTCCGACGATGCGCAGGCCGGTGCTGCCCAGAACGTCCGTTTCATAGACGATACCGAACGGCGCCTCCCCGCGTTCCACCAGCAGCAGCGCGGCGCGCACATTCTCCGCCCGGGCGAGGCGGGGGGCGATGGCCTGCCACTGCCCCATCCATTCCAGCGCCGCCTGGGCGTAGCGGCCCACCGGCACATGCGCGGGGTCCCCGGTGGAAATCCGCCCGCGCGGGCCGAGCAGCGCTGCCAGGTCCGTCCCCCGCGACAGGTCGAGCGACAGCGCGGTTCCCGCCGGCGCCACCAGCACCAGCGCATTGCCGATCGGGCTGGCGCGCGTGCCCGGCACGATCAGGTCGCGCGCCTGGAGGTAGTCCATCCAGGGCTCATCGGCCGAGAGGAACAGATCCGCCGGCGCGCCCTGCTCGATCTGCCGCGCCAGGGCGGAGGAGGCGGCGAAGGAAAGGCGCGGCGCGGGGTTGCCGCGCGCCTGCCACTCCCGCGCCAGCGTGCGCAACGCCTCCGTCAGGCTCGCGGCGGCGAACACCGTCAGCGCCTCCTGCGCCAGCGCGGCGAAGGGGAAGGCGGCGATGAGGAGGGGCAGGTGCCGGCGACGCATCGGCGATGACCTCGGGAGGCGCGTTATAGCCAGTGAGATACAACACCCACCCCCCTACAGTCCACGCCGGGCCGTCCAAGCGGGGCTCAGTCCTCCCGCGTCACGGTGAACTCTCCGGCCTTGGCCGCGGGCCGGAACCCGAAAAAGCCCTCGAAGATGGTGGTCTGGGCCTTGCGGCGCAGCAGATGCTCGAGCAGCGCATCCGGCGTGTCGATGCCGTCGATGCCGCCGCCGAGCAGCCCCGCTTCCTCCAGCCCCTCCGCCACATAGGTCGCGCAATTCGCGCCGATGCCGCGATAGGTGGGCGCGCGGGACCGCAGATAGCCCCAATAGCTCCAGAGGGTCCGCCCGGCCGCGGTACTGCAATCGAGCAGGACGAGGACGGACCGGCAGGGCACCGCCTTGGCGCTGGGAATATCGACATAGGCCGGCCGCCGGGCTGACAGGAGCGCATAGTCATAGACGCAGCCCGCCTGGCCGGTGGCGCGGGCGAAGCCGCGCGAATCCTGCCCGGTGGGGCGGCGCTGCTCGGCCGATCACTGCCCGCCAAAAAGACGCCGGCAGGTGATGGCACGCCCCCCGGCGCGCTTATGGCGGGCTTCTCAGCTCACGGGTGTTTCGCCTCACCGGCGCAGATGCTGCCTACCCGCGAAGCCGGGCCCTGATGATGAAGTTTGTCGCGGCGCTTGTGTGGGGAGCCCTGTGGGCACCCGGCGCGG
>CANJXD010000587.1 GCA_947478535.1 Acetobacteraceae bacterium | reverse complement strand
GGCGCGTCGAAGTCACCGGCCCAAATCCCGCGGCGGAATCGTCGGGCCTGTGCCTCCTCCGCGACATAGGCCTGGCTGTAGCGCTGCTCCGCGATGGCCCAACCGCTGACGACCAGCCAGCGACCAAGATCCTCGCCGCGCAGCGTGCACACCGCGATTGTCCGGCGATACCTGTCCCGTCCCTGTCCGTGGCAGTGCACCGTGGCCTGGTCGATGCGATCCGCCAGCGCGTTCGCGGCTGCAGCGCCACAGCGCCAGTATTCGCCCGATGCCCTGGTGCAGAGTTGCGACGCTTCCGGCGCATCAATGCCGTGGAGGCGGATCCGCACTCCCTGAACATCGAGAGTGTCGCCGTCGATGACGGACGCGCGACCAATCAAGGGGTCAGCCACCGCCGCAGAGACCGACGCCCAAGCGCAAAGTGCCAGCATTGCCAAGCGCAGATGCTTCACGGCGATGCCGCGTAGATCATGCGCACCAAGGCGACACTGAGGGGTGTGCTGGGACTCTGCTCACAGAACCCCTCTAACCAAATGTGGATCCGTTCCCGGCTCAGTTGCGCCAGGGGATCCCCACCGCGTTCGACCTGAACGGTTGCCGCGATCGCGCTGACGAAGCCGAATGCCCATTGTTCCAGCGCCTCGTCGGTTGCTGCTTGGGCGTTCCATTCGGCGCATGAGGTGCCGGCGCCGAGGCCGATCATCGTCAGGCGTGGCGCCTGCGCGGATGCGCCATTCACAATGCTGCATGAAAGCAGCGCCACACCGAGCAGTCCGCCATAGCTCCGCCAGCTTGGCCGGCGGCCAGCACGCGCACGAGCGAGATTACGAGGCAAGGGGCTGCCACCCAGGCAGGATCTCGGGAGGCTGCCCGGCCGATAGGACCACTGCTCGCTCCACTTTGGGCATGCCGCTGCCCGGTTGAAGGTGCGTCACGGCGCTGATCGTGAAGCGCTCCCTGATCACCGACGTCACCCCGAACAAGGGAACCTCATACACGGGGCTGCCTTCGTCGGGCACATCGGCGCGGCCAACCAGGCGGTATCCGCTGTCGTCAAATTCATAGACCTTCATGCGATGCATCCCCCGCTGACCGCAGCCACGACTGTTCCACACCTCTGCCATTCGATGCCATCACAAGCGCCGCGACAACCAGATCACCCGGCCGATGATGTTCACCTCCTCTGCCCCACGCTCATAGGTCTGGTAGTCCGGGTTCACCGACTTGATCACGATGGTGGCGGGCTCCGAATTGGGGATGTGCTCGACTCGCTTCGCGACGACCCCCATGCCGTCCCAGATCACGAAGATCCCCGGCGGCACCGGAACACGCTGGCTGGTGTCGAGCAGAATCCGATCGCCCGACGAAAGCAGCGGCTCCATGGAATCACCGTCGATGGTGATGACACGCAGGTCATCGGGCTTTGCGCGGAATTCGTGACGGATCATCGTCTCCGAGAATAGCCAGGTGGACTGTGCATCCTCCAGGCCGTCGTTCAACGCACCCGGCCCAGCAGAGGCGCGCACATCGAGTTCGGGAATGGCCGCGAAGCCGTCGAGCGTCGCCCGCGCCCGGCGGCGCGCAGGCGGCGGATCGGGGGGCTCGAGTGCCGCCGGCATCCGGGCGTCCGGGTCAGGCGGCGGCCGCAACTGGGCGGCCGGCACACCGAGCAAGGCGGCCAGCGCCTCACGCGCGTCCTCCGGCAGCACCTTTGGGATACCGCGGGTGATGTACTGGTGCAGGTAGGCGGCGTTACGGCCGATCGCGATCGAGGCGTTCTTCAGGTCGGTGCCCCGCTCCTGGATGAGCTTCATGACGAGGACCCGGGTTGGGTCGAGATCCATGGGGGCTAACTCCTTGCGGCTGCTAGATAGGTAATAGCCTATTTTTTCCATTTGACCATCCTCAATCGGCTAGGCATTCCTACCGCCAGCCATGAGAACATTCACCGAACAATTCGTCGCCGAGATTGAGGCCTTCCTCGCCGCCTCGCGGATGAAGCCGTCCGATTTCGGCCGTGAAGCCATTGGCGACCCTAGCTTTGTGACGCGCCTCCGGCAGGGCCGTTCGCCCAGTCTGGCGACCGCCGACAAGGTCCGCGGCTTCATAGGCCGATTGGAGGCCCGCAGCGCTACCAATGGGAGGCCTCGATGATGGATCATCCTATCCTGCACCTGAACCAGGTGCAGTTGGCCCGCCGCTGGACCCTCAGTCCGCGCACGCTGGAACGCTGGCGCTGGCGCGACCAGGGCCCGGCCTACCTCAAGGTCGGCGGGCGGATCGTCTACCTATCGGCACGCCGGTATTTCAGCCACCACAGTGACCGGCGAGATGCCGGAGCACGACCGCCGGCGTGTCCTGGCCGCTTATGCCGCCAGCAAGATCCAGGTCGTGGTCAATGTCGCCGTCCTCACGGAGGGCTGGGATCACCCGCCGACCTCTTGCGTCGTGCTGCTGCGGCCCAGTTCCTTCAAAAGCACCATGATCCAGATGGTTGGCCGCGGGCTGCGCACCGTCGATCCGGCCGAGCATCCCGGCATCGTCAAGCGCGACTGCATCGTGCTCGATTTCGGCACCTCGTCGCTGCTGCACGGCTCGCTCGAACAGGATGTCGACCTGGAGGGGTACGAGCCTGAGGGCGAAGCGCCGATCAAGACCTGTCCCAGCTGCGAGGCCGAGATCCCGCTGGCCTGCACAGCCTGCCCGCTCTGCGGCGCCAACCTGATCGTGCCGGTGCTGCCGGGCGCGGCCAGTGAGCATCCCAACGGCTCTCTCTCGCAATTCATTATGACGGAGATCGATCTCCTCCAGCGGTCGGCCTTTCAATGGTGCGACCTGTTCGGTGACGACGCGGCGCTCCTGGCCAACGGGTTCAACGGCTGGGCCGGCATCTTCTTCCTGAACGGGGCCTGGCACGCGGTCGGCGGCGCCAAGGAGGAGCGGCCACGCCTGCTGTCCATCGGGGAGAGGCTGGTGGCGCTGGCCGCGGCGGACGACTGGCTGAATGCGCGCGAGACCGACGAGGGCGCGCATAAGAGCAAGCGCTGGCATCGCGAAGCACCGACCGATCGGCAGCTCGCCCTCCTCCCGCCCGAGGCCCGCGCCAATCTGAGTATGACCCGCTACCAGGCATCGGCCCTGCTGACCTTCCAGTTCAACCGCCAGATGATCCGCAGGCTGGTGCGAAACGCTCAGCCGATGGCGCTGGGCCAGGCGGCATGACCGGCCATGCGCAATCCCGTCCCACCCTGCGCCATCTGCCGCCGCGCCACGCGCGGCTTTGGCTGGTTCGATCCGACACGGCGTCGGCCACCACGCCCCAACGCTTCCTTCTGCAGCATGCCCTGCCAGGCGCTGTGGACCACCCTTGCCGCAAGGAGCGCACCCGCCGTGGTTGACCTCACTGAACAGGAACAGGCCGCCATCCGCGCCACCATGCGCCCGCTCGGCGAATGCCTCGGAGAGATCGGCTGGCAGACGCGGCTGATCGATCTGACCGAGCCGCAGGTGCTGACGCTGATCGAGGTCGCCGTCGGCGGCTTCCAGCATGCGATGCAGGCCACGGCGCAGCAGGCCAATGCTCCGTACCGCCCGCTCACCGCCGCGGACGCGCCCTTCTGATGCTGGACCTCAACAGCCGCAGCCAGACGTCGGAGCACGTCAACGCCGCCATCGACGTGGCGCTGATCGCCACCAACGCGGCCGCGCGGCCGCGGACCTATCTGGGCGG
>CANJXD010000586.1 GCA_947478535.1 Acetobacteraceae bacterium | reverse complement strand
TGATAATCTTTCAAGAACAGTGCCTTGAATAGATTTTCTAATGTTTTGTGTGAGGTGACCCGCGCGGTCGCCGGAAAACTCGACAAGACCGAGGTTGACGCCCTTCATTAATGCCGGTTTCCTAGGCGGATGAATGGCTTGGATGGGCCTGCTCCGGCATGACCACGATGACACGCGCGAACCTCGCAGAAGCGATCTACGCCCAGGTCGGACTCTCTCGCAATGAGAGTGCCGCCCTGCTCGAAACCGTGCTCGAACGCATGTCGGCAGCGTTGGAGGCCGGGGAAGCGGTGAAGATTTCCGCCTTCGGGTCCTTCATCGTGCGCCAGAAGGGCAAGCGGGTGGGCCGCAACCCGAAGACGGGGGTCGAAGTGCCGATCCTGCCGCGCAAGGTCCTGGCCTTCCGACCTTCCCATGTTCTCAAGGCGCGGCTCAATCCGGGGCTGGCGGATGCCGGCGGTGACGACGACGCATGAGCGATGATGTGGCCGATGGCGAGGGCCGCGCCCGCCCCCGCAAGGCGCCGACCGCCTTTCGCACGATCAGTGAAGTCGCGGATGATCTGCAGATCCCGCAGCATGTGCTGCGCTTCTGGGAGAGCAAGTTCCCGCAGTTGAAGCCGCTGAAGCGCGGCGGTGGGCGGCGCTACTACCGCCCGGAAGATATCGCCCTGCTGCGGCGGATCTCGGACCTTCTCTATACCCAGGGCTACACCATCAAGGGTGTGCAGCGCCTGCTGCGCGATGGCGGGATCGAGGAGGCTGGCGGCGCGCCGGAATTGCCGCTGGGCGATATCGATGAGCCCGAGGCGCCGGAGCCGGTGCGGGAGGCGCTCGACGCGCTGGAACGCCTGGCACATGAGTTGCGGGCACTCTCCGCGCGGGGCTGAGCGTTCTCGGCGCGGGGTTGCGCGATAGCCCCGGTCCTGCCGGGCGCGGGGGAGACGCATGAAGGCCATCCGCAAGACCTTGCCCGCACCGGGGCTGCTGCTGTGCGACATCCCCTCGCCAGCGCCGCCCGGGCCTGGAGAGGTGCTGGTCCGTGTCGAGGCCGCGGGCATTTGCGGCAGCGATCTGCATATCGAGGACTGGTCTGGCGGCTACGACTTCATCACCGGGGCTATGCCGGTGACGCTGGGCCATGAGATCGCCGGCCGGATCGCCGCCAGCGGGCCAGGCGGTTTGGCGCCTGGCACGCCGGTCGTCGTCATCCCCTCCGTAACCTGCGGCGACTGCGCGGCCTGCCTGGCGGGCGACGAGGATCGCTGCGTGACGCGCCGCGGCATCGGCATGACGCGGGAAGGCGGCTTCGCGCCTTTCGTGCTGGCGCCGGCGAAGAACTGCCTGACGCTGCCGGGGGGTTTCGACCCCTCCATCGCCGCGCTGACGGAACCGCTGGTGATCGGCGGGCGCGCCGTCTCGGTCGGCGGCGTGCGGCCAGGGGACCGGGTGCTGATCCTCGGGCCCGGCGCGATTGGCCAGACCATCGCTTTGATGGCGCGGGAAGCCGGTGCGGCCGAGATCACGGTGAGCGGCCGCGATGATGCCGCCCGCTTCGCTGTGCTGCGGCAACTCGGCTTCGACCGGCTGGTGGAGGCGGATCAGGTCGCGGGGCTCGGCGGCCGCTTCGACGTGGTGTTCGAGGCGACGGGGGTGCCGGAGATGATCCCCGCCGTACTGCCGCTGCTGCGGCGGGAAGGGGTGCTGGTGGTCGCCGGCATTTATGCGCGGGATATCGCGCTGCCGCTCAACACCCTGGTGCGGGAGCAGATCCAGCTCCGCGGCACCAATCGCGGCAAGCTGGCGGATTGGCGGCGCACGCTGGATTTCGTGCTGCGGCAGGGGCAGGCACTCTCCCCGATGGTCACCCACCACTTTCCCCTGCGGGAGGGGCTGGAGGGGTTCGCCGTGGCGCGGCGACGGCTTGCCACCAAGGTCATGCTGCATCCGGAGGCCGCCGATGGCTGAACCCGCCTTCCTCGCGCTGTGGAACGACCTCCGCCGGGGGCGGGAGGCCGAGTACGATACCTGGCACACGCGGGAGCACCTGCCGGAACGGGTCGCTTCACCGGGGTTTCTCTCCGGCCGGCGGTATTTCGATGAGGGCCACCCCGCGCATCGCTGGTTCACGCTCTATGAGGTTGAGGGCCTGCACGCCTTCGAGACCCCGCAATACCGGGACCTGCTGGCCAACCCGACGCCGTGGTCGGCGGCGATGCGCCCGGATTTCCGCAACTTTCTCCGCAGCCAGTGCCTGGAGGCGGCGCAGGCCGGGGATGGGATCGGCGCGGCGCTGGCGGTTTTGCGGCTGAAGCCTGGGGTGGCGCCGAATCTTCGGGCGATCGCCACCGCGCCGGGCATGGTCGGCGCGCGCCTTGGCGCCAGGTCCGAAGGGAGCGCGGCCGGTTTCCGGGCGGGCGCGGCTGGTAGCGGGGCGGATGAGGATTTCGACGCCGTGCTGATCCTGGAGGCGCTGGACCGCGCCAGTGCCGAGGTGGCCTTCGCCGAGGCCGCCGCGCGGCTCGCGCCGGGGCTGCCGCCGCTGGAATGGGGCGGGGTCTATGACCTCGCCTTCGTGTTTCCGGGCCACCGTCCCGGGCAGCGCGCCGCGCATGCCCGGCCGGGCTGGGCGTCCCTCGACACCTGAACGGCAAAAAACTGGAGGGGATACCCATGACCATCACCCGGCGCGGTCTCACCACCGTCGGCATCGCCTTGGCCGCGGCACCGCTGCGCGCCCAGCCCGTCTGGCCGACGCGGCCGGTTTCCATCACCGTGGCCTTTGCGGCTGGCGGGCCGGTGGATGTGCTGGCGCGCATGCTTGGCCTGCGTTTGCAGGAACAGATGCCGGGCGCCGCCTTCGTGGTGGATAACCGGGTCGGCGGCGGCGGCACTGTCTCCGCCCGTCATGTCATCCAGGCGCCGCCGGATGGCCATACGCTGCTGATGCTGACCAGCGCCCATGCGGTGAATGAAACCCTGGCGAAGCCACGGCCCTATGACCTCGCCAAGGATCTCCGCCCGATCCTGCAATTCGCCGCGACGCCCTATTGGCTCGTCGTGCGGCCGGGCCTGGCGAGCAGCCTCGCCGAGTTGGTGGAAAAGCTGAAGACGGTGCCGATGACCTATGCCAGCGGCGGCCCCGGCGGCCTGACGCATCTGCTGGGCGAGATGCTGAAGGAAGAAACGCGCGGGGACCTCACCCATGTGCCCTATCGCGGCAATGCGCCGGCGATCAACGACCTGGTCGCGGGGCGCGTGGACATGATGTTCGACAATGGCGGGATCGCGCTGGAACAGGTGCGCGCCGGGCGGCTGGTGGCGCTGGCCAGCACCTCCGCCGCGCCGCTGCCGGCCACGCCCACGGTGCCGGGGATGGTGGCGCTGGGCTATGGCCGATTTGATGTCTCGGCCTGGATCGGCCTCGCCGCACCGGCGGGCACGCCGGACGCGGTGGTGGAGCGGCTTTCCGCCGAGATCCGCCGTGCACTGGCCGATGACGGCTTCCGCGCCCGCATCGCCGCCGCCGGGGCCGAGCCCGCCTTCCGGGATGCCGGGCCCTTTGCCGCGCTGGTTGCCGCTGAGATTCCACGCTGGGCGGCGGTGATCGAGCGTGCGGGCATCACCGTTCAATGAAGGCGGCGTGGCGCACGCCGCTGGTGCCAGGAGGGGCGGCGATCTCCCGCCTCGGCATCGGCGGAGGTAGCCTGGCAAGCGCGGCCGGGGAGGCGGG
>CANJXD010000585.1 GCA_947478535.1 Acetobacteraceae bacterium | reverse complement strand
GGCTATGCCGCCGCCTTCCGCGACCCGAAGCTGATCGAAGGCATCGCCGGCGGCCCGATCGGGCAGATCGCGGTGACGATGTTCACCTGGTCCGACTGGCATATCCAGGAGATGATGGTGCCCTGGATGCGGATCGACGGCCCCGGCGCGGCCGAGGCCTTCGCCCAGGCGGTGGATGCCGCGCCGCGCCGCACCTGGCTCTATACCTCGATCTCCGGCGCCATGGACTACGCCGCCGGGCTGTTCGGCAAGGGGTATGAAGGCACGCGCAAGGTCGTCGATATCTCCGGCGACGGCATCAACAATTCGGGCCGCCCGGTGGCGGAGGCACGCGCCGATGCGCTGGGCAAGGGGATCGTGATGAACGGTCTTGCCGTGCTCGACCGCACGCCGACGCCCTGGGCCGCCGGCCTGCCACCGCTCGATGACTATTACCGGGACGAGGTGATCGGCGGCCCCGGCGCCTTCCTGATGGTGGCGGAAGGCTTCGATGCCTTCGAACAGGCGGTGAAGCGCAAGATCATCCGGGAAATCGCCAGCGCACCCCCGCCCGGTCCGCTGGTGGAACGCGCCTTCGCGTGACGCCGGCTCAGTAGAGCGTCGCGGCAACCCGGGCTGGCGCGGCCACGTCATACTCGGCCGCGTCGATCCCGCCCTGGGTGGCAGAGGCAAGAAACTCCCCCGCCGTCGGCACACCCCGTGGCCGCTTCGCATCCCCCCAGAGGCGGGACCGCACCAGGGCGCGGGCGCACTGGAAAAACACCTCCTCCACCGTCACCAGCAGCACCGTCGCCGGTTCCTTGCCCTGGTGGACGAATCGGGCCCGCAGGGCCGGGTCCGTGGTGATGCGGGCACGCCCGCCGACGCGCAGCGTCTCCCCCACCCCCGGCACCAGGAACAGTAGCGCAACCTGGGGGTCCGCGATCACGTCGCGCAGCGCGTCGATCCGGTTGTTGCCGCGGCGATCGGGCAAGGCGAGCAGCGTGGGGGACAGCACGGCGACGAAGCCCGGGCCATCACCGCGCGGCGTCCCGTGCAGCCGGCCGCTGGCGCTGCGGGTGGTCAGCACGCAGAAGGGGCTGGCGGCGATGAAGCCGGCAGAGGGCGCATCAAGGTCCTGCCGCACCTTCACGACCGAGGCCTGGACAGGTTCGCCGTAGAGAGCCTCCAGCGCCGCAAGGCTCGTCACGTCATGCGGGTCGCTCATGCTCACCATCCCGTCCAGGCGCGGGCCTGGCCCCAACCAGCCTCCCCCCACCGGCGCAGCGTATTGCTCGGCCCGAAGCAGCCGCCAGGCGAACCGATGCCGGCTTCAAGGCATTTCAGCGCCTCCACCGAGGCGAGCGTCAGGCCGAGGCAGGCGGTGGCCGATTCGGCGGACCAGCCCGCCGCCTTGGCGCAGGCCAGCAGCAGCGCGCCCTGGCGCAGGCCGAGGCATGGCTCGGGCCCCTCCCCCCGCAGCAGGCAGGTGGCGGCCGTGCGCCAATCCGGGCGCGCAGCCAGGGCCTGGGCGCAGTCGAGCGCGGCGGCGGGGCTCTCGGCTTCCCGCAGACAGGACAGCGCCTCCGCCACCGCATCGCCGGGTGGGCGTGGCATGGGGATCTCAGCCCGCGCGCCGGACGCCAGCAAAAGCACGGCCAGAAGCAGCATCCACCGCATGCGCGCCTCCCTCAATCCAGCGCCGCCAGGTAGCGATGCGCCAGGGTGTCCAGCAGAGTCACCCGGCGTTCCACCGGGACATCGCCGAGATCATAGGCGATTCGATCGATCTCCAGCAGGGGCGTTCCGGCGCGGAGGCCGAGCGGCAGTGCATCGTCCTCCAGCGCTGCGATGGCGCGCAGCCCCTCCACCGCGCGGCCGATGGTGACGCCGAAATCGCGTTGGTAGAGCACGTAGAGTTCATCCGTCATCTCCCGCAACACCGGCAGGGCGAATCCGGGAAAACGCTCGGCGGGCAGCCAGATGCGCTCCAGGATGCAGCGCTCGCCCTCGATCAGCCGGCCGCGCTTCACCTTGTGCAGCGGCGTGCCTTCCGGGACGCCGAGCGGCGCGGCTTCCACCGCCGTGGCCGGGCCGGTGCGGCAATCCAGCACATAGCTGGTGGGTGCGGCCTTGCGGCCGGCGAGATCGACGACGCGGAAGAAGTGGAACAGCGCGCGCTCGCTGGTCTGGGCGGCGACGAAGGTGCCGCGCCCCTGCCGCCGCTCGATCAGGTGCCGCCGCTCCAGCCCCGCCAGCGCCTTGCGGACGGTGCCGGGGGAAACGCCGAGTTCGCGCGCCAGCACGGGCTCCGGCGGGATCATGCTGCCGGGCGCCCATTGGCCGGAGGCGATGCGCCGCACCATGAGCTCCGCCGTCTGGACATACAGCGGGGAGGCGGTGGGGCGCGCCTCGGTCATCGCTTCAGGGTCGGGGCCGGCTGGCCGTCAATCTCCACATTCACCACCGCCGGCAGGCCGGAGGCGAAGGCGCGGTCGATGGCCGGGCCGATTTCGGCGGCCTCCGTCACCCATTCCCCATGCCCGCCCAGCGCGCTGGCGATGCGGTCGTAGCGCGTGCCGGGGGCGAGGGTGCAGCCATGGGCGCGGTTGGCGCCGTAGTCCCGCAGCTGGATCTGGTGCTCGGCGTTCCAGCGGCTGTCATTGCCCACCACGGCGACGAAGGGAAGGCCGTGGCGGAAGGCGGTATCAAGCTCCGCCATGTGGAAGCCGAAGGAGCCATCGCCCATCAGTGCCAGCGTCGGCGCGGGTTTCGCGGCGCGGGCGCCGATTGCGAAGGGAATGCCGATGCCGATGGCGCCGGCGACGCCGTTCAGCATCCGCGTTTCAGCCTTGATGGTCGCCATGCCCCATTGCCCGATCTCCCCGCCATCGGCGCAGAAGGTGGCGCCATGGCGGGTGATCGCGGCCTGCACGGCGGCGCAGAGAGTGGCGGAGCGGATCGGGCCAGCAGGTGCGCCGGCCAGCGCCGCCCATTCGGCCGGGCGCCAGCCCGTCGCCTCCCGCACCTCCGCCGCCCAGGCCGCCTGCGCGGGGTTCTGGGAGATCGCGTCGGTGAGAGCGGCGATGGCGGAGATCGGATCGACCATCGCCGCCAGCAGCAGGCGATCGCCGAGCAGTTTCTGGGCGCGTTCGAGCAGCGGCGCTTCCGGCTCCAGCACCACGAATCGGGTGGTGGCCGGGATCGGCGCGCGGCCGAAGCCGAGGGTGAAGTCGAGCGCCTTGCCGATCAGCACGATGAGGTCGGCCCGGCCCAGAACCTCCCGCAGCAGGCCGAGCGCGGGGTCACCCAGGCCGCGCGGGGATTGCATGGCCAGCACCGGCAGGCCGGACGCGGCTTCCAGCGCCGCCTGCGCCGCGAAGCCGCTCGGTGTGCAGAGCGCGGGGGGCGCGATCAGCAGCGGCCGCGCCGCACCGGCGATGGCCTGCGCGACCAGGGTGGCCGTGCCGGCGCCGAGCTTCATCACCGGGCGGGCAAAGGCCGCGGCATCGGGGATGGGCGCGCCCTCGACCTGCGCTTCCAGCACATCGGTGGGCAGGGAGAGATGCACCGGCCCCGGGCGCCCGCCGCGCGCGAGGGCGAAGGCGCGGGCGACATCGCCGGCCATCCCCGCCGCGGATTGCGCGGCCCAGGACGCCTTGGTGACCGGTGCGGCCATCGCCACCTGGTCAAGCTCCTGGAAGGCGCCGAGCCCCAACTGCCCCAGCGGTGCATGGCCGGAGAGCAGCAGGACCGGCACTTCCCCCTG
>CANJXD010000584.1 GCA_947478535.1 Acetobacteraceae bacterium | reverse complement strand
GGCCCAGGAGCGGGCCTGCGCGATCATGCCCTCGCCCGCGCTCGGCATCGCCTTCTGCCAGGGCACGCTGTCGGTGGCGGGGGAAGATGTGGCGGCGGCGGCGCGTCGTCTCGCCCCGCTGATCCGCTTCATCCATGTGCGGGACCTCCGCGGGGATGCATCGGCCTTCGAGGAATCCTTCCCCGATGAGGGTCAGACCGACATGGTCGCGGTGTTTCGCGCCTATGCCGAAGCGGGCGTGCAGGCGCCGATGCGCCCGGACCACGCCCCCACCATGGCCGGCGATGCCGTTGGCGTGCTGCCGGGGGAGGGCGGTGGCATGGCTGTCGGCTATGAGGCGACGGGCATGGTCTACACAGTCGGCTGGATGCGTGGCCTGATGCGCGCAACGGGTCTGGGATGAGGGAGCGAGCCATGATCACGCGACGCCTGCTGCTGGCCGCGCCGGCCTTGCTCGCCCCGCCCGCCGCCCGCGCGCAGGGCTTTCCCGCCCGGCCGCTGCGCATGATCGTGCCCTTCCCACCCGGCGGCGTCAGCGACCTGATGGCGCGGCTGACGGCCACGCATATGGAACGCGAACTCGGCCAACCCGTGGTGATCGACCCGCGGCCCGGCGCCGGCGGCAACCTGACACTGGACCTGGTAGCCAAGGCGGCGCCGGATGGGCTCACCGTCGGCGTCGCGACGGTGTCGGGCCTGGCCATCAACCGCCATCTCTATCGCAGCCTGCCCTTCGACCCCGACCGAGATCTGGCGCCGCTGTCGCTGTTCGCGGTCAACCCGAACATGGTGCTGGTGCATCCCTCGGTACCGGCGCGGACATTGCCGGAACTGGTCGCCTGGATGCGCGCCAACCCCGGGGCGGCTTTCGCCTCCGGCGGCGTCGGCACCAGTCAGCACCTCGCCGGGGAATTGCTGGCCCAGGCCGCAGGGGTGCAGCTGACCCATGTGCCCTATCGCGGCACCGCCGGCGCGATCGCCGATGTACAGGCGGGGCGGGTGCCGATGATGGTGGATGTCACGGTCACCGGGCTGCAATTCGCCCGCGAAGGCACGCTGCGCGCCATCGCCACCACCACGCCGCAACGTCTGCCGCAGGCGCCGGACCTGCCGACGGTGGCCGAAACCTTCCCCGGCTTCGAGGCGACGTCCTGGCTCGGTTTCGTCGCGCCGGCCCGGGTGCCGGAGCCTATCCTCGACCGGCTCTCCGCCAGTATGGCCGGCGCGGCGCGGGACCCCGATATCGCAAGCCGCGTCACGCAGGGCGGCTCCATCCCGCACGGCAGCAGCCGGGCCGAATTCGCCGACTTCATCCGCGCCGAGAGCGCCCGTTGGGCGCCCGCGGTCCGGGCCTCCGGCGCCACGGCGGAATAGGAAGACAGCGTGACAACTCTCGCCCCCAACCTCGCCCCCGCCACGGCGGCCACCGTCACCACCCTGCTGTTGAAGAACCACGGCCTGCGCAACACCGCGGTGCGCGGGCTGCGCGCCAATGACGCCACGCATTGCCGCTTCACCGGCCGCGCCGTGACCTTGCGCTACCTGCCTGTGCGCGACGACATGCTGGCCTCCCAGAGCCTGTCGAACCCCGAGGCGCTGATGCACCGGGTGCTGGACCGCCTGGGCGCCGGGGATGTGCTGGTGATCGACGGCATGGGGCGCGACGATGCGGGGATCCTCGGCGATGTCATCTGTGCCCGGCTGAAGGTGCTGGGCGTGGCTGGGGTGGTCTGCGATGGCGCCATGCGCGATGTGGTGGAGATCGCGGCCCTCGGCCTGCCGCTGTTCTGCCGTGGCGCGACGCCGCCGCCATCCTTCGTGCAACTGATGCTGCAGGACCTGGATGTGCCGATCGCCTGCGGTGGCGTGACGGTGTTTCCGGGGGATGTCGTGGTGGCGGATGAGGATGGCGTGGCGATCTGCCCGGCGCAGTGGGCCGACGCCATCCTGCCCGCCGCCGCGGAGCAGGACCGGGTGGAACGCTATATCCGCGGCCGCGTGCTGAAGGGGGAGAAGCTGAAGGGCCTCTACCCCCCCAACCCCGAGACCATCGCCGCCTATCGCGCCTGGATCGAGGCGGGGGAACCCGCATAGGGCAGGCCGGGATGGCGTCGACCGGGCGCCATCCCGCGCGGCGTCAGTTCCGCCGGCGGCGCTGTTCGGCTTCCTCGCGCCGCATCTGCACAAACAACTCGTAATCCTCGTGCTTCGTGCGGACCCAGCCGATGACGTTGCCGCGCTCCACGGCGCGGTGGATCTCCGGCGCCGCCGTGGGCAGGGCCAGATGGAAGGCGATCATGTCGTCCTTGAAGGCCTGCGGCAGGTCTTTGCGCACGACGATCGGGCCGTTCTGGATCGGGCCGCTGCGCCAGATGATGCGGATATCCCGCATGTTCAGCATGCCCTTTTCCGCCGTGGCGCGCAGCATGCCGCGGCTGAACCCCTCAGAGGTCTCGCCGACGCCGGAAGCCCAGGTCACGCCGCCATCGAATTGCCGGCCGAGGACGGCGACGATCGCCTGTTCATGCCCGCCCGCGAAGCCGGTGCGGCTGAAATAGCTTTCCGGGTTCACCCCCGCCGCCCGCAGCGCCGCGCGCGGGATCAGGTAGCCGGAGGCGCTGTTCGGGTCCGCCCAGGCCATGGACTTGCCGCGCATCTGCTCCAGGGTGGTGATGCCGCTATCGGCCCGGACATACATCACCGCGATGTAGCTGGTGCTGCCATCCGCTTCCTGGGTCACCAGGATCGGCTCCACATTGCCATTGGATTCGACCCAGGAGGCCGCATAGGCCGCCGGGGACATGCTGGCGATCTCGATATGCTTGCCCGCAAAGGCCTGCACGACGCCGCCATAGTCGCTGGCCTGGAACAGCCGGACGGGGACGCCGAAGGTCTCCTCGATCAGCCGCCCATAGGCCCCGTAGCGGCCGATGCGGTCGGCCTCATTCTCACCGCCCAGGATGCCGAGGCGAAGCTGGGGGATCTGCTGCGCCCAGGCGCGACGGCCCTTCTCGGGCATCGCCACGATTTCCCGCGCGGGGGTCTGGGCGAAGGCGGCGGCCGGGGCCAGGGCGGCGGCGGAAAGCAGGGATCGGCGAAGAAGCGGCATGGCGGATGCTCCGGCGTCGGGGGAATGGCGCGAGCTTAACCCGCCCGCGCGGGGGAATCACCAGGAGTAGCTGTCCGGGCGCAGGATTGCCTTGGTGGTGGTGGCGAGGTTGCGCGGCGCGGGCGCCGGCATGGCGGGCTTTTCCATCTGGCCCCAACCAGGGGCGTCCAGCACCTTGCCGTCCCGCATCACGATGCGGCCGCGGACGATGGTGGCGATGGGGGCGCCCACCGTTTCCATCCCCTCGAAGGGGGTGAAACGGCTGCGCTCGCTGTGCAGTTCGGCGCCGCGGATGACGCCGCGCTTCGTGGGATCGACGATGGCGAGGTCCGCATCCGCGCCGGGCTGCACGACGCCCTTGCGAGGATAGAGCCCGAAGGCCTTGGCCGGCGCAGCGCCCGCCATGCGCACATACTGCTCCAGCGTCATCCGCCCCTCATGCACCAGGGTCAGCATCAGGCGCATGGAGGTCTCGACGCCGGGGAAGCCGCAGGCATTGTCCCAGTAGGAAGGCTGCTGCTTTTCCACCATCGCATGCGGCGCGTGGTCCGTGCCGAGGATGTCGATCGTGCCATCCACCAGCGCCTGCAGGATCGGCTCGCGCTGGCGCCCTTCCCGGATCGGCGGGTTGAGGCGGGC
>CANJXD010000583.1 GCA_947478535.1 Acetobacteraceae bacterium | reverse complement strand
GCGGATCACCAGCGCACCCCCGGCGCTGCGGGTGGGCGCCATGCCGGCCAGGCCCGCCGGGCCGCTGCCGGAGGCCGCGCGCAGCAGCAGCGTCTCCGCCTGGTCGCCCCGGTGCTGGCCAAGCGCGAGCCAGGGCGCGCCTTCCGCCGCCGCCAGCGCCACCAGCGCCACGATCCGCCCTTCCCGCGCCCGCGCCTGCATGGCCGGGCCGGGGTGGAGGCCGAGAGAGAGAATCCGCGCCGCGATCCCCTGCCCCGCCAGCAGGCTGGCGACTTCCGCTGCTTCCGCCGCGCTGTTGCCGCGCAGCCCGTGATCGACGATGCCGGCGAGCAGGGTGCCGCCGCGCGCCCGCGCCCAGTCCCGCAGCAGCAGCGCGAGCGCCAGGCTGTGCGGCCCGCCGGAGACGCCGGCGAGGATGCGCGGCTGCGCGCCGAAGGGGCCGAGGGGAGCCATCAGCGCCGCGAATTCCGCGGCGCCGGGCATGATCACCTTGCCGGGAAAGACATGGCCGGGGACATCGAACGAACCGCCCGCACCCACCGCCTCAGCGGCACTGGGCTCGCCGGCGCGCATCCGCCACGCGCTCCGCCGTGGCGCCCTGGACGGCGGGGAAGCGGCTCCGCAGGTCGTTCAACTGGCCGCAGGCGTCGCGATTATTGCCGAGGCCAATCAGCGCTTTGGCGACGCCGAGCATCGCCTCCGGCGCGCGGCCGGACTGCTGGTTGCGGCGGAAGCCATCATCATAGGCGATCGCCGCGGCGGCAAAGTCCCGCTTCCCGGACAGCGCATCGCCGAGCAGGATCTGGGCGTCCTGCGCCCGGGCGCCATCGCGCGCCGCCAGCACTTCGCGGGCCGCGGCCTCGGCGCCGGCGTAGTCCCGCCGCGCCAGCGCTGCCTGGCCTTCGGACAGGGCGCGCTGGGGCGGGCGGCCAAGTGGGGTCGGCTGGGCGGCGGCGGGCGCTGCGGCGGCGGGCGCTGCTGCGGCAGGCGCTGCGGCGGCGGGCGCATTCGGGCGCACGGTCGGCGCAGCCCCGGCGGGGGCGCCTGGGGCACCAGGGCGCGCCTGCTCGATCTGCTGGAGGCGGAAATCGATGTCGCCCTGCAATTTCTCAACGCGCTCGCGCAGTTCGCGCTCACGGAACTCGGCCTGCTCGGTGCGGCCGCGCAGGGTGCGCTGGTCTTCTTCCATGCGGGCGACGCGTTCGAGCAACTGGCCGACCAATTCGCCCTGCGGCGCCGGATTGCCGGCCGGCGGGCGGCTGCCACCGCCCCCGAATCCCAGCACGGAGCCCCCACCCGAGGGCGGTTGCGGCGCGGCGAGGCCGCCGCGGCGCAGCACGTCCAGTTCCTGGCGCAGTTGCAGGATCTGGTTCTGCAGCGCGATCCCCTCCCGCGTTTCGACCTGCGCCAGCGCGGCCGGCGCGGCGGCGAGCGGTGCGGCAAGGACCGCGCCGAGCAGGGCAATACGATAGAGGCGCATGGCGCTTTCCTTACATCCCGACCGTATATCCCGACCGGAAATCCTGACCGTCAGTTGCCGGAGGTGAGGAAGGCTCCCCCCCTCCGGCATTTCAGGTCCCGGCGCTAACGATCAGCGAACGACCGTAACAGCCCGGCGGTTCTGGCCCCAGGCGGTCTCGTCGGAGCCGAGAGAAGCCGGGCGATCCTTGCCGTAGGAGATGGTGGAGACGCGGGCGGAGGCGACGCCGCCGGCCACCAGCACGTCGCGCGCCGCATTGGCGCGGCGCTGGCCGAGCGCCAGGTTGTATTCGCGCGTGCCGCGTTCGTCGGCATGGCCTTCGACCGCGATCTGGACCTGCGGGTAACGGCCGAGCCACGCCGCCTGGCGGTCGAGCACGGGGCGCTGGTCGCCGCGGACGCTGCTGATGTTGGTCTCGAAGAAGACGCGGTCGCCGACATTGGCCACCAAGTCTTCCTGGCTGCCCGGGCGCGGGCCCGTCGCCGTCGTGGCGGCGCCGCCGCCGGCCGCGCCGGCCGTGTCGTTGCCGGAGCCGCAGGCGCCGAGCAGGGTGAGGGCGGCGAGGGCGCCGACGATCTTCAGGTTCATGGGACAGGGTCCTTGCTGGGGTTGAACAGAAAAAGGAGGTTGGACGACGAAACCGAGGGCAATGCTGCGCGGCGGGCGTTACCGGCAGGCGACGGAAAGGTCAAGAATCCGTGCGGCGGGAAGATGGCGACGCGACGCATGGCTGCATCGCCACCTCGGCAACCGCGCCGGTCAGCTCAATAGCGGGCTCCAGGCGGGGTCGGAGGCGTCGGTCGGCGTCACCATCTGGCGTTCGTTGAAGCCGGCGATGTCGATCTGCGAGAGCCGGGAGGAATAGCCGGTCCCGCGCGAATCCCGCGCCCGGGTTTCGCGGTAGAAGGCCAGCACCCGGCCATTCGGCGCGAAGGTCGGTCCTTCCATCGCCCAGCCCTCGCTGAGAATCCGCTCCCCCGATCCATCGGGGCGCATCACGCCGATGGCGAACTGCCCGCCGGCGATGCGGGTGAAGGCGATGAGGTCCCCGCGCGGCGACCAGACCGGCGTCGCGTAGCGGCCATTGCCAAAGGAAATCCGCCGCGCGCCGCCGCCATCCGCCGACATCACATAAAGCTGCTGGTCGCCGCCGCGATCCGAGTTGAAGACGATCTGCGCGCCGTCCGGTGAATAGCAGGGCGAGACATCGAGCGATCCGCCCGAGGTCAATTGCCGTTCGCGCCGGCTGCCGAGATCGACGCTGTAGATGTTCGCATCGCCGCCCCGGCTGGTGGACAGCACGACGGACCGGCCATCGGGGTGGAAGCGCGGGCTGAAGGTCATGCCGCCGAAGCTGCCCAGCACCTGCTGCTGGCGGGTCTCCAGGTTGAACAGATAGACCCGCGGCTCATTGCGGAAATAGGACATGAAGACGACCTGCCGCGCCGAGGGATGAAAGCGCGGTGTCAGCGCCTGGAAGCTGCCATCGGTCAGGAACTGATGGTTTTCCCCATCCTGGTCCATGATGGCGAGGCGCCGCGTGCGGCGGTCCCGCGGACCGCTTTCCGCGATGTAGACGATCTGGGTCTCGAAATAGCCCTTCTCGCCCAGCAGGCGTTCGTAGATCACGTCGGAGATCACATGGGCGAGCCGGCGCCACTGGCTGCTTGGCGCGGTATAGGCGGTGCCCTGCAATTGCTGTTCCGGCAGCACGTCCCACAGGCGGAATTCGACCCGCGCGTCATTGCCGCGGATCTCGACGCGCCCCGTCGTCAGCGCCTGGGCGCCGATGACGCGCCAATCCTGGAAGCGGGGACGGTCGGCGGCGGCCTCCGGCGTCTGGATATAGGCCTGGCGCTCCACCGGTCGGAACAGGCCGGAATTGCGCAGGTTGTTCTGGATGACGCGGGCGATGTCGCGTCCCAGGCGCTGCGCCTCCGGGCTCGTGCCCGCCATGTCCGGCACGGCGATCGGCACCGGGTCCGTCCGCGCGCGGGTCACGTCGATCACCGTCGTCGGTGCAGTTTGCGCCGAGACACTGCCCGGCAGAAGGCTGGCGATGATGCCACCGCCGGCGCCCAAGAGCACCCTGCGGCGCGACATTCCGAAGCCCGACAACGTCATCGGAAGAATTCCCTCGGCAAGGCGACGGCCGGGATGCCCGGCGGCGGCGCGGTGGTGGTTCGAGTCACGGCGGAGCCGTGGATGGTTCGAGGCACGGCGGGTCCGTGGGTGGTTCGAGGCACGGCGGGTCCGTGGGTGGTTCGAG
>CANJXD010000582.1 GCA_947478535.1 Acetobacteraceae bacterium | reverse complement strand
GCCCGCGCCGCCGAGCAGCGTATCCTCCGCCTCCAGCCCTTGCAGCGTATCCGCATCGGCGGTCCCGGTCAGGCGGTTCCGGCCAGACGTTCCGATCACCTGTGACATGGTGCGTAAACTTCCCTGACGCGAATTTGGCGGCGGAATAGTGTTACCGACATCCCCGTATTGGAGGCGCCGGCCAAGGCGTAGGCGGGTAGGCGCACCGTCACCGGTGTCGTCCGAAGCGCGATTTTTTCGCGCTCGGTCGGCAAGGCGCGCGGAGCAGCGCTTCGCGGGGCGAAGACTGCGCCGGCGGCATCAGAAGGCGTAGCGAAGACGGGCAGCGCCGGCGACCTGCCGGACATGGGCGGAGGCCTCGCCATCGAGCCGCGCACCGAGTGTCAGGCCGCCGCCGAGCGACGTTTCCAACCCTGCCGAGAACAGCGCCGCATCGGCATCGCGCCGGGCGCCCCGCACGGTGAAGCCGGCATCGGGATAGGCCGAGAACGCGACGCCCATGGTCGCATCCCGCAGCAGATAGTGTCCCCAGGCGAGGCGAACGAAGCCCAGCGAGGGGCGCCCGGCGAGGTCCGCCTCACCCGACAACTGCGCGCCGAGTTCCGTCCGCATCGCGGTGTTTGACGCCGCCGCGACATTCATCCCGAAGGCGCCGCTGCCGGAGGCATTTGCTTCCCGATACGAATCGCTGTTCACCTGCTGCCATTGCAGCGCACCCAGCGGTTGCAGGCGCAGCCCGCCGAGGGCCGCGCCATCCTGCCGCGCCTCGCCCCGCAGCGACCAGATGCGCGAAGCGCCGGACCCCTCGATGCGCGCGCCCCCGAGGAAGGACTGCGTCCGTTCCGTCTCGACATCCATCCAGGTCGCCGCAGCGGCGCCGGCGAGCATGACGCTGCCGAGCCGCAGGCTGCCATGCAGTCCGGCCTGCGCGACATCACCGCGCGCCACCCCAAGCCCGCCCTGCAGACCCGCCCGCCCTTCGCCCACTGCGATGGCCGCGCCGATCACGGCCGCATCGCCGACACGGCGGTCAACACCGAGCGCGAATCCGCCAAGCGTCGCGCTGCGTGTCGCTGAGCCATCAGCGGCATCGCCCGTATTGCGGCGATAGGCACCGAGCACGCTGCCCCAGACCGCATAGGCCGGCCCCGCCGCGTCATCCGGCCGCAGCCTTCCGCCGATCAGCGCCTCTCGCCCATAGGCGAAGGGGTCGAGCATGGCGGCGAGGAACTGCTCTCCGGCCAGCAGCCCGATCTCCGGCCCCGCCGTCGCGACCTCGCCCGTGAGCTGGTTGACCGCGGCGCCCAGCGTGGCCGCGGGCTGGTTGTAGACGTTGAAGAACGGCGAGAGGTCCCGCCCCGAGGCTACCACCCCGGACAGTGCGCCAGCCGCCGCCACAAGATTATAGGCTGTGAACGGGCCGAGCTGCGGCGCCGCCGCGAGCCGCAATTCCAGCGCCGTCGTCGTCTGACTCACCGTCGGCAGGATGCCGACGCCGAAGCTGCCCTCGGTCGACACCGCGGCCAGGGCGCCGGTGACCGCCGAGGCGGAGACCAGCGTATAGGCGGTGTTGAACCGATATGGCCCACCCTGCGCCACCAGCCGCAGATTGCCCGCCAGGCTCGCCGTGCCGGTGACGTTGATGCGGTCCGCCGTCGCGCCCAGCACCTCCATCACCAGCGTGCCACCCGCGGCGAGAGTGAGGTTGCCGTTGATCGTCACCACGCCGACGGAATTGCCCGGCGCGATCACGGCACCGGCCGCGACCACCGTGGAGGGCAGCGTCGCATTGCCGCCGAGCACCGCGCCATTGCCGATGGTGAGGCCCGAGGAGGCCGCGATGGAGCCATTGACGACGAGGGCACCGGCATCCACCGCCGTGGCGCCGGTATAGGTGTTGTTGCCTGACAGCGTCAGCACCCCGGCGCCGGATTGCGTCACACCGCCGCTGCCCGAGATGACATTCGCGAAGGTCACGGCATCCGCCCGGTTGAAGACCAGCCGACCGTCATTCACCACCGCGCCGGCGCCGATAGCCCCGCTTGTGCCGCCATTGCCGATCTGCAGCGTATGCCCGGTATCGATGGTTGTCGTGCCGGCATAGGTGCTGGTGCCGGTCAGGATCAGCGTGCCGTTCGTGGTCGCCCCGACATCGGCCACGCGCAGGCCGCCGGCGCCATGGATACGACCGGCGAATTCCCCGGCACCGAGGCGCAGCACCGTCACGGCGGAACTGCCGGTATTCACCGTGCCGGTACCCAGCAGGCGCTGGACCTGGGTCTGCCCGCCGAACACCTGGTCGTTGAAATCGAGCGTCGCGCCTGAAGCGATCGTGGTGGAAGCTGCCTGGCGCGTGGCGTTCGAGAAGATGCCGCCGTCGCGCACCGTGCCGCCATCGATGGACAGCGCATAGCCGACGCCAAACCCCACCGTGCCAGGGCTTACGATGAGCGTGCCGGTATCGGCAGCCGTGCCAAGGCGCACCGTGCTGGCCGCCCCCAGAGTCAACTGCCCGGTCAGCGTCACCGTCCGCCCCGCAGCGGCGGCGATCGTGCCGGCGCTGGATGCGTTCCAGGTCAGGGGCGTCGCGAAGGTCCCGGCGGCATCGAGCCGCAGCAGGCCGGCGGTGGCGCCACTGAACGCCGCGGTATCGCCGCCCAAACCGCCAAGATTGGTCAACACCACCGTGCCGCCAGTGATGTCGGTGCCGCCGGCGAAACCCTGCCCGGCGGAAACAGCGATGCTCGCCCCGCTGCGGACGGCAAGACCACCGCTGCCCGTGACCTGCCCGCCAAGAACCGAGGCGCCCGAGGCCAGGCGCAACTGGTTCGTCCCGAGCGCGAGCGTGCTGCCCGCTTCGGCGGTGAAGCGGCCAAGGTCGAGAAAGCCCGTGGTCACGCCCGTGGCCGAGAGCGTGCCGCTGCCACCCAGCAGAACCGTGGACGTGCCGCCATTCGCGCTGCCGGTGAAGGCCAGCGTCGCGCCGGCACCGAGGTTCAGCGTGACCTGCCCGACCGTCGCGGTGCCGCTGAGCGTGAGCGTCCCGGCCGGCGCGATCGAGACCACCTGCCCACCCGTGCCGAGATTGGCAATCCCGGCGCCAGTGATCGCGCCCCGCACCGCATCCAGGCTGTAGGGCGAAGCCCCCGCCGCGAAGACAATGGCGCCGAGACCGCCGGTCAGATCGACATTCGTCACCGTCCCGCCCGCGCCACCGAAGGTCGCGACACCGGTCGGGACCGCATTGGTGGACCAGCGGGCTGCGGTACCGAAATCAGCCGCCGCGCCGGGAACCCAACTTGCATCCTGCGCATAAAGGGCAACAGGGAAAGCGCCGGGAAGGGCCGCGCCGGCCAGCAACACCGCACGTCGCCCCAAGGTGCCCAGCCGCCTGGTACGCCCCCTCAAATTCAGCATGACGTTCCCTGCAACGGCCGGTCGAGTGATCGGAGTGTCAAACGTTACAGTATTTCCAACCCGAACACTGGGGAAGCGGTGATGCAGCAATTCGTTGAGGAAAAGTTATCCCAAAAAAACATTGGGGTGAGACAAGCCGGGCGCGAGCCTTCGGCGTGGCGAAAAAAGAAAATGTAATTTCTTATCGCGCTTTCGCTCGTAATTGCTCACCCCCATCCGTTGTAATTTGGCTTGACACGGTCACGGCTGGTTCGATTCACCGGCGTGTGGTAATTGCTCACCCCCATCCGTTGTAATTTGGCTTGACACGGTCACGGCTGGTTCGATTCACCGGCGTGTGTGG